>CAIYGK010000135.1 GCA_903925725.1 uncultured beta proteobacterium
GCAGAGCGTCTGCCAGGAGCAACTCACCGAGTCCTTGCCGCTGGTGGAGCAATGCCACTGCGAGTCGGGCCAAACGTGCGACAGGCAGCGGGAAATTCGGGAAGCGACCGAGATACTTGGCAGGCAAGTTTTCCTTGCGGATGCCAGACATGGCCAAACTGTAGAAGCCAAATATCGCTGCCCTTTCGGCGGCAACATAGGTCCGACTGACATTGGCTTCGGCGTGCTGACGAGCAAACCGGCGCAAATATTCGTCAAGTGCATCGACACCACAGGAAAAGGCGCGACGATCATGACCAGGCGCCAGCGGTTTAATACTTCCGGAGAAACCGGGAATCACGGCTTTCCTTGTTGCCAATCACGATGACGCTTGATGGCGGCGGACAGCATCGACCTCGGCTTGTCCGCATTGTCCAGCGCTTTGGCAAAGGCACTCCAGTCTCGCGATGTCAGCGTGATCATTTCGCTTTCCGCGAGAATTTTCTTGGCACGTTCTTGGGCTGTACCAAGCAAAAAGGCACTAACCGACATACCGGCAGTGGTAGCGGCACGGACGATCAATTCCTTGATTTCCGGCGATGTGCGCAAGTCAATGCGCTCGTGTGCGGCGACCGACATAGTCATTACCTCTGTACGGAAAAGTTACGGAGTATTGTACGGCGCGCTCAGACGAGTAGCAAGATATCCGTACTAATTACGTACAAGTCTTGACTTCGCGCTCTGGTTACGTGACCTATGTGGACTTGGACATACTGCTTTTAGGGAAGTGACGTTATGCCTGAAACCCAATATCCAATTACTCCAATTCGAGCAATCGCAATGATCCTGGCCTATAGCGTATTGAGAAAAAAACATGCGCGGCAGAACGGGGTAGATTTAGCGATTTCTCCAAATCATGAACCTCTCATCGAAGAAATCAACGAAGCGAAAACCGAAGGATCAATACGAACCTCTCACATTCAAGGACGTCGATCCACGATGTATGTCTGCCAAGGAACAAAAGGAGTCCAGTTTCTCCGCCCTTGCCTTATTGAGCAGTCGGTCACGGATGGACGCACCAAGATTACGAGCGATCATGCCAGGCTATCCAGATAGGGGCGCATCACATTAGCTACACGGCAGACCTTGGCGTAATGCCAGAGGTCATCACTGGTCATCCGTTTTTCGTGCCAAGCATCACGTAGTGCTTCCAGGGCCACATCAAGGCCAATCTTGTTGCGGTACTTGAAACAGTCGGCGACCGTCTTGGCGACCCCAGTAACACGGACTGTGACACCATCCACAACGTGATCCTCGACGCCCTCGGTCAGTGCTGCGCCAGAGAACCTGACAAGGCGTAGCTGCGGGTAGTCCAGTTTGGGGGCAAGGGCTTTGTTTTCAATGGCCAGCCACACCTCAAAGGGTGCTTGAGTCGTCAGACCATGAAACCGTAGCGCCGAGAGCAGGCAGACGACACCTTTGGGTACTCGGCAAGCCACCTCGGCCAGTGATCCGTGTGCTGAAACTTCCCGGCCAGGGAGCCCGTAAATGCCCCGGCCAACTCGTTCCAGTTGCCCGCGACGGACAGCCCGAGTCAGGGAAACTCTAGGAATCCCAAGTAGTGCCAGATCACATGAGCGAAGTAGCCCGTGGGATCGCACGAGATCGATAAGCCGGTCGGCGGTAGTGTTCATATACAGCATAGTGTTGCACAACATCGGTAGAAGTCAATATCTACCGATGTAGCGGAACGGACTCGCACAAGCATGTCTCCCCTGGCAGCCCCTCAGGCCCAGCGTACGACTTCCAAATCAAATTTAAGAGCATCGCCTGAGGAGCCTCATCATTATTGATCCGGCACGGATTATTCATGAAGCGGCGTAGGCGACTTTTGGGTCGCGGAAATAGTTGCTGACGCGTTGAGGAGTTTGCTCCAGCATCGTCATGTGA
>CAIYGK010000136.1 GCA_903925725.1 uncultured beta proteobacterium
GTCAACCACTTTCTCGTGCTGGGCAAAGGTGCCGGACTGGCGCAGCAGCTGATCAACCATGGTGGTTTTGCCATGGTCCACGTGGGCGATGATGGCAATGTTGCGAATTTGTTTATGGCTCATGGTTCTCTTTCAAAATCTGTTCATTTGCTCAATCTCGACGGGACTGAGCAGTCGTGTTGGTATCAGTTCGCCCGCCTTGACATGGGCACTGCCAAGCAAGGTCCGCGGATTGCCTGCATAAACGGCAGCCTGCGCCATATCTGGCCATGCGCCGCGCCGCCGCAACCCGCTAAGGAAACGCCCGGAATTCTCAGCGTCAAGGTCGACAGGCATGTGATCGCTCAACAGGGAATCGACCGGCATCAGGCACTTCATCCGCTCTTCCTCGGACATGGCCTCCAGCCTTTCCAAAGTCACGCACTGTGGCAGGCCGAATCCGCCCGTTTCGGTACGACGCAATGCAATCAGGTGGGCTCCACAACCGAGCGCTTCACCCATGTCTTCAGCCAGCGTGCGGATATAGGTTCCCTTGCTGCACTTGACCGTCATTTTAATAAGCTCTCGCCCTGACCCCTCGCTGGCCAGGGCAGCTGTCAACTCAATAATCCTTACCTCACGAGTATCCCGATCGACCTCGATGCCAGCACGCGCGTAGTCGTAAAGGGCACGCCCATCCTTCTTCAATGCGCTGTGCATTGGCGGTGTCTGCCGGATCAGACCGGTAAATTGCGCTACCGCCCGCTCAAGCATCACGTCGTCAACGTTCACCGGCCTGGTCCGGATCACACTGCCTTCGGCGTCCGCCGTGCTCGTCTTCAATCCCAGACAAGCCACTGCCTCATAGGTTTTGTCAGCATCAAGCTGAAGCTGACTGAATTTTGTTGCCGCCCCAAAACACAGGGGCAAGACACCGCTGGCCAGCGGATCCAGCGTGCCGGTATGACCGGCCTTTTCCGCGCGCAGCAACCATTTGACCTTCTGCAGCGCATCGTTGCTGCTCCAGCCCAAGGGCTTGTCCAGCAGCAGCACCCCGTGCACGGGGCGCCTGGCAACCCGTGCACGCGGCGCTTGTAGCATGCTAATCCTCGTTTTTGGAACGTGAAGCGACCGCCTGCGCAATCAAGGCGTTCATGTCCGCCGCGTGTTCAGTCGTTCGATCAAAAACAAAATGCAGGGTCGGCACCGTGTGGATGTGCAGACGCTTGAACAGTCCCGCGCGCAGAAAGCCGGCAGCCTGGTTCAAACCCTCTGTACATTCCTTGATGTCCCCGGCCAGCAAACTGAAAAAAACCTTGGCGTGCGCATAGTCAGGCGTTACCTCCACCGCCTGGATGGTGACCATGCCGACGCGCGGATCCTTGAGTTCGCGTGCGATCAACTCCGTCAGATCGCGCTGGATCTGATCGGCCACCTTGAAGCTCCGGTTGGGAGTGCTTGACTTCTTGCGCACGTCTGTTCAAAGCGTTCTGGCGATTTCTCGGATTTCGAAGAACTCCAGCACATCGCCTTCCTGGATGTCGTTGTAATTCTTGATATTCAAGCCGCAATCAAAGCCTTCCTTGACTTCCTTGGCGTCGTCCTTGAAACGCTTGAGCGAATCGAGTTCACCGGTAAAGATGACCACGTTGTCGCGCAGCAAGCGCAGACGCGAGGTACGCCGTACCAGACCGGATGTGACCATACAACCGGCGATGGAACCGATCTTGCTGACCTTGAAGACCTGGCGAATCTCGGCCGTGCCAATAACTTCTTCTTTCTTGTCCGGAGTCAACATGCCCGACATCGCCAGTTTGAGTTCGTCCACTGCGTCATAGATGATGTCGTAGTAACGAATATCCACACCATTGCTCTCGGCCAGCTTGCGCGCGCCGGCATCCGCTCGGGTATTGAAGCCGATGATGACAGCCTTGGCAGCAATAGCCAGATTCACATCCGACTCGCTTATGGCCCCCACGGCGGTGTAAACCATTTGCACTTTGACCTCGTCTGTGGAGAGTTTCAGCAGTGACTGCGCCAGCGCTTCCTGCGAACCCTGCACATCGGCCTTGACGATGATGGGCACCATCTTGACCTCACCCGCAGCCATGTCGCTAAACATGTTCTCGAGTTTGGCTGCCTGCTGTTTCGCCAACTTGGTATGACGAAACTTGCCAGCGCGGTAGGTGGCAATTTCCCGGGCGCGGCGCTCGTCGGCCATCACCATGAAGTCGTCACCCGCTTGCGGCACCTCGGTCAGGCCCTGAATCTCGACCGGAATTGACGGCCCTGCAGTCTTGATGCTCTTCCCGTTTTCATCCAGCATGGCGCGCACACGACCGTAGGTTGAGCCAGCCAGCACGACGTCACCCGTCTTGAGTGTGCCCGACTGCAC
>CAIYGK010000137.1 GCA_903925725.1 uncultured beta proteobacterium
CTGAACTCCAGCGTGGCGAGCCGCCCGACCAGGTCTTCATCGACCTTGCTTGATGCAAAGTCAAACCCGGCCAGATCCCGGTGCAGAGGGAACTTGGCCGCCTTCATCTGATGACTCACTGACGCCATCGCGCGGTAGGTGGCCCTGGATCACGGCGCGGATGCCGGCTGCCATTTCGTGCGCACCGTCGGAACTAGCGCCACTCGCAGCGTCGCAAACCGTCAGATAGTTCGTACCCTCACAGAGATTGTCCGATCCGAGTCCATGGGCCTGGGCAATTTTTCGCCACGGCCGGTTCACGTCCAGGATGACGCCGTTGGCATCCAAAATGGTCAAACTGGCCGAGATTGCATCCACCGTCCCTTGCGCGAAACGCTCGGCTTGCTGCATACGTTCCAGCGCGGCTTCCTTTTCGGACAGGGACTGGGCCAAGACCAGTTCAGCCTGCTTGCGCTCGCTCACATCGGTCAGCACAAGGCGCAGCACGTTTGCTCCGTCATCATCTTTCGCTGCCATTGCATCCAGATGCGCCCAAAAGGGTGTGCCGCCCTGCTTGAGCAGGCGCAGTTCGCAGGACAGTGGTTTATCGGTATCCTTCAGCTCGCGCCGAAGTTGGTAGTAGATGCCCTGGTCGTCCTTGAAGATGAAGTTTCCGATGGGCTGCTTGATCAATTGACTGCGCGGCACACCGAACAGGGTGCTGGTGGTCAGGTTGACCTCCTTGATCAGACCCTTCTCGGTTACTGTCAAATAGCCTACCGGCGCCACGTCATAGAAGTCGAAATGGCGAGCCTTAGACGTGTCGAGTTCGTCCTTTGTCCGACGCAACTCCTCGTTCTGTGCCTCCAGCTCGATCTGGTGGACGTGCAGTTCGTGCAGCGCATCGAGTTCTGCCATCACGGCACGCTGCGCTGCCCTGCGCCCGGCATTGCTGGCTTCCTGCATTCGCACTGCCAGCGCGATTTGCATGATCAGCGTGACGACCAGAGGTGACCAGCGCTGAACCTGCATCAGGTTGGTGAACATATCTGCCGAAATCAGGCCAAGTGACAGCAACGCCCCGCCGACACTGGTGAGAGGTGTCAAAGCGGTGGCCAGCAGCAGGTAGCGCGATTCCTGCAGGCCCTTGCGCCAAAGCTGAACAGCCAGGTAAAGCGTCAACAGTCCAGCCAGCGCTGAAGAGGCCTGGGCCACACGTGCCGCCTCGGGATAGTGACCACTGAAGAGCGAAACCAGCAGCAGGCAGGGCAGCAGCGCCAGCAGGCGAAAGACATTGAAGAGAAAACTCCGATCACGCTCGACGTGCAACATGCGTCTGTAGAAGGCGGGGCTGACCGCCAGGAAGATCAGCACACTGGCACCGGTTGCAGCATCGGTCAGCAACGGCGAGAGTAGCAACAGGTACTGTGACGCGAGTCCCATGAAGCAGAAGAAAAAAAGCAACTGAGCCCCGACAAACAGGCTGAACCAGCCGTAGAGCGACTCCCGCGTGTCAAACCAGAGCGCCAGGTTGAGCAGCAGGATCAGCAGGAAGAAGCCAAAACTCAGTCCGATCGTCGTGTATTCAAGGTTGGTTGCGGCGTGAAAGCGGTCCGGCTGCCACAGTTGCAGCGTCAAGAGCGAGGAACTGGTAGTTTGCAGGCGCAGATAGTAGGTGTGTGTCGCGCTATCAGCCAATGCGAGCTTGAAGATAAAGCCGCGATACTCTTCCTCGCGGCTGGCAAAGGGCAGACGGTCACCCGAACGCCGTTCGGTAAAGCCGGCACCGTCGGGGGTGAACAGACGCAAGTCGTCCAGAAACGGTGGCATCACTTCCAGCCACCAGAGCCCGGTCGCTGGCGCTGGCACGCTAAAGCGCAGCCAGTGCACCTTGCGCGTGTAGCCAGCGCTCAGCAGTCCATCGAGCCGCGTGAAGCGCTGCGCTGCCTCGGGCGCACTGACGCTGGTGATGGTTTCAACGCCATCGGCGTCAACCAGCACCGCCAGATCGTGCACGGCAATTGGCTGGGCAGTGGCAGCGAAGGGCAGACCCAAAGCCAGCAGCAACATAAGCGCACGCATCCACGGCAGCGTGGTAGCCAGAAAACTGAAAGGACTCATCGCTAACAAGCTGCGCTTGCCAGCGTGCTGCTCACGACCGATAGGTCGGGCAGCCCCCCCCCCCCCACGACAGAGAGAAACAGCGGCCGTAGGCCTTTCCGGGCCTCGACAGCCAGGCGATTCAGATAGGGGGCCTTATTGGTGCTTGCCTGCGCTACGTCCGTGTACGCCGGTTGGACGCAAGCAACAATGCTCAAGCGCCTTCTCGATGCGTATTCCGGTCCAACGTGACCGGTGATTCCGGGAACGTGACCGACGTTCCGGCGAAGGTGACCGCAGGGGTTCCGGGAATGTGACCGCTGATTCCGACGAACGTGACCGCTACAAC
>CAIYGK010000138.1 GCA_903925725.1 uncultured beta proteobacterium
CGTCATGACGATTGCCAGCGTCCTGCCCTATGTCGGTCTGGCGATCGCCATGGCGCTGCTGCCGGCGGCCACGCTGGGCTTGATGGCGGCAACGCGCGAGGCAACCGAAGGCCGCTTTCCGATGCCGATACTGCTGCTCTCGGCGTTTCGCTCCGGGCGTCAGGAAGCGCGTGCCATGCTGATTCTGGGCGGTCTGTACGCCATGGGTTTTTTGGGTGCCATGGCGCTGTCAAGCCTGGTCGATGGTGGCGACTTCGCCCGCGTCTACCTGGGGGGCATCACGCCCACACGCGACATGATGCTCGAGCCCGCGTTTCAGGGCGCGATGTGGGTCTTCATCGGCCTGCACCTGCCGCTCTCGCTGCTGTTCTGGCACGCGCCGGCTCTGGTGCACTGGCATGGCATGTCGCCGGCCAAGAGCCTGTTCTTCAGTCTGGTGGCCTGTCTGCGCAACTTCTGGGCTTACGCAATTTTCGGCGTGATGTGGCTGATGCTGCTGGTGATGGTGCTGGTCTGCATCACAACTCTGGCCGCGTTGCTGGGCAGTTCCGAGTTTGCCGGCGAGTTGCTGTTTCCGGCCATGCTGCTGGTGGCGACCATGTTCTTTGCCTCGCTCTACTTCACTTTCCGCGACACATTCGAGACGCCGCCAGCGTCCTGAAAGCCGTTTACAGCGACGCGCCGGCGCCGCCCTTTGCGCTCAGCGGAGAAACAGCTTCCAGTAGCGCAGGATCTCCTCGTAGCCGACCAGATCACCCTTGCCGTTCATGCTGCCCAGCAACTGCTGTGCCTTATCGCGCTGCTTGGCTTGGGCATAGGCCGCCACCAGGCGCAGCCTTGCCAGATCACCATTGCGCGCAATGCCCTTGGCCAGCGCCTGCTCCATCTGCGTCAGACCGCGTTCGCCCTGCCCGCTGTGGAACAGGTTGAAGCCATAGTTGAACAAGGCCAGTCCATCGGGCATGGTGCGTGCGCGAACCAGATCAGCTTCCAGCGTTTTGCGGTCCTGCGCCGCCGCCGCTCCCAGTTTGTCGCGCAGCACCTGCAAGGCACGCTCGCCCGCAGGCAGGACGCCGCCGGCATAGCCCTGCTCCAGCAGCTGGCTGGCTTCGATGGCCGAGCCTTCCTGCAAGGCCAGTTCGGCCATTTCACTGTAATCGCCGGCATCGCTCAAGCCGGCACTGGCCAGTTGCAGCCGGAACAAGTTCAGATGCAGACGCGGTGCCAGCTGCGGTTTGGCCCAGAGCCGCGCCAGCAGCGCGCGCCAACTCGCCGGGCTCGGGTAATGCTGCACCAGGGCTTCCAGGCTGCGGCTGTAGCCCGCTTCATCCTTGAGCCGGCTCTGGGAATCCGCCAGCAAACGCAGTTGCATCTCAGGTGGCGCCTTGCCCGCCGCCAGCGCCTTGTCAAGCTCGGCTTGCAAGGCCCTGGCAGCGTTGGCGTAATCGCCCGCCAGGTAATAGCTTTGCATCAGCAGGGTGGTGACCGTCGCGTCCAGACCGCCAGCCAACTGGTAGCGCCGGGCCCAGTCGATGGCCTTTCCATATTGCTTGGCGTTGTAGTGCAGTCCGGCCACCGTCTGCAGCGCAGAGCGCTTGTCGGCCGGCGTCAGCCAGGGGCCAAGGCTGGCCAGTTCAAACTGTTGCGCCGCCAGTTCGGCATCACCATTCAGGCCGGCCAGCGCCAGCGTCAAGCGCGCCAGAACATGCTGCTCA
>CAIYGK010000139.1 GCA_903925725.1 uncultured beta proteobacterium
AAGATGCTGGTGCGCGGCGGTCAGATCAAATTCCCTGAACTGGAGCGCTTCTAGGCTCTCGCGGCCCCTGTTTCATTTCGAATACAAGACAGGTGGTGGTGGCATGGGCGTACAGCGTGCCGTCCGGACCCACGATGCGTCCTTCGGCGGTGGCGAGTTGCCGCCCGCAATGAATGACCTTACCCTCGGCCCGTACCCGAGTCACCTCGGGGCCAATGGCACGCACCAGATTGATCCCCAGTTCGGCCGTCGTGTAGCCCCGTCCGACCGGCATCATGGTGTGCACGGCGCAACCCAGAGCTGAGTCCAGCAGCGTGGCGTACCAGCCACCGTGAATGGTGCCCATCGGGTTCAGGTGCGCGGGACCGGGCGTCCCCTGGAACACGGCCCGCCCTTCACTGACTTCGATGATTGTGAAGTCCAGCGTCTTGGCGATGGCAGCGTGCGGAATAGCGCCGCGCAACATGGCTTGCATCATTTGCAGGCCGGTCAAACCGGCAATCTGGTCGAGCCGCGCAACGCCGGGTCCGGGGCCGGCTTGAAGGCGGACAAGAACTTCCTGCTCTTGAGCCAGCCAGGATTCAATCTTGGAAATGTTGGACATGGTGATCGGTCACTATGGATGGAGAAAGTACGATATTGTATATGCAATAGATGCAGGTACAATTATCTTTATGAATACAACTGTCATGGCCGACATGCAGAAGCCCCAGGGCTGCACCAACCTCAAGTTGCGCCAGCTCATGCGCCGCGTGACACAACACTACGACGAGGAAGTGGGCAAGACCGGGCTCAAGGGTACGCAATATTCGCTTCTCTCCTATGTGGTCAAGCCCGGACCGATTCGTGCCGTGGATCTGGCGGCAGAAATGAAGATCAATACGTCGACCCTGTCGCGCAATCTTCAGCCGCTGGTGGCCTCCGGGCTACTGGCCATCAGCCCTGGCGCCGATGCGCGCAGCCGCCTGATCAACGCCACGGTTCAAGGCCAGCGCAAACGCATTGAAGCGCAGCGCAAATGGAAGGTCGCTCAGGAGGGGATAAACCAGACTTTGGGTGTGCAGCGCGTGCTGGCGCTGCATGCACTGATCGACGAAGCCATGGAGCTTCTATCTTCTGGCGAACAAGGACAAGTCGATGCTTGATGGGCAAAATTCTCCAATCCGGCAATGGGCCTGGTGGCTGGTCCTGCTGGCAGCAGCCGGTACCTTCGCACTGACGATGGGCGTGCGACAGACCATGGGCCTGTTTCTGAGCTCCCTCAACACCTCCACCGGGCTGGGCGTTGGCGGCATCAGTCTGGCCTTCGCCTTCGGGCAGCTATGGTGGGGTCTGACCCAGCCCTTCGCGGGCGCCATAGCCGACAAGGTGGGTGCGGCCCGAGTCCTGATTGTGGGCGTGTTGTTGGTGGCCGTAGGTACTTTCATCACACCGTTCATGACCAGTACCTGGGGTTTGATTCTGGCCATCGGCGTATTGTCCGCAGGCGGCGCTGGCATGGCCGGCCCGGCCGTGCTGATGGCCGCGACCACTCGTCTCATGCCGGCGGACAGGCGCGGTCTGGCCACGGGCATTGTCAATGCAGGTGGCTCGTTCGGCCAGTTCTTGATGGCGCCCGTTGCGGGCGCCTTGATGCTCGGTTTTGGTTGGGCCAATGCGATGCAGATATTGGGCGCCATGGTGCTGTTGGCTTTGCCGGCGGCCTTTGTGCTCCAAGGCAATTCAGTGCATTCGGCCCCTGTGGGGCACACGCCGGTGGGGACTCGAGAGGCGATTCGAACCGCCTTGCACAACCCCAGCTACCTGCTGTTGGCTGCCGGGTTCTTTGTGTGTGGCTTTCACGTGGCGTTCCTGGCCACCCATTTGCCGGGCGTGATTGCGTCATGCGGGCTACCCACGCAATGGGGTGCCTGGTCCCTGGCCATGCTCGGACTATTCAACATCGTGGGCAGCCTGACCATGGGCTGGGCGGTCGGTCGGTGGCGCATGAAGTCGCTGCTGTCCGTGGTCTATGCAGCGCGGGCACTTGCTGTGCTTGTGTTCTTGTTGGCACCCAAGACCGGTCCGGTGATCCTGCTGTTCGCGGCGGTCATGGGGCTGACCTTTTTGTCCACCGTGCCGCCCACTGCGGGATTGGTTGCCAAGTTCTTTGGCACTGCCAATATGGCAACGCTGTTTGGCATTGTCATGCTCACGCATCAGATCGGTGGATTCCTGGGTGCCTGGTTGGGTGGACAGGTGTTTCAGGCCACGGGCAACTACAACTGGGTCTGGTATATCGATATCGTGCTGGCCGTGGGCGCCGCCTTGATCCATCTGCCAATTCGTGAAGCGCGGGTCGCAGCGGTGCCGACTCAATAGCACCCCAAATTTTATGCCAACACGGAAATCATCCCGTTGACGTATCATCGTCACAGAACAAAATAAAGCTGGGCCATGCAAACTGCATGAGGCTTGAGGAACGCTGGTTCGCGGTTCAGCATCAAGAAAAGGGATGATGCGTGATGAGAAGTCTTTGGAGTCGGGAAGATAGTGGCAACGCCATACCTGCAACTGCCCACTACACAAGAATCTACCCCCTATTGCTCCTTGGGATTGCGCTGTCCCTCACAAAACTCTACCTGCTGGAGATCAGGTCCAGAGAATTCCTCGACTGCCAGTGGTGTGTTTCGGCACCCGCAACAGCTAACGAGTTGCAGTTCGTCGTTCTCATCGGACTATTGGTGACGGCAGCTGGACTTCCGCGTCAGCGTCCCTTGCGTGTCGGCTTGCGCGTAGTGGTGGTCGCTATTGTCGTCATCATGATCCTTGACCTAGGGGTCTTCTACCAATTTCTGCAGCGCTTCACGCTGCACAGACTTCTGAAGTTCGGCAGCGAAGTCACTGCCATCGACGATTTTCTCAAGATTGCCCTGTCTGAGACGCAAACTGCACTTATGGCGTTGGGCGCTCTCATCGTGACGTTGACCATTTTTGGTCGATTTCTCACCTACGACTATCTATTCGGGCCAAGAAAGATGTTGCCGGCCGTCTTCAGTGTCTGCTTGGTCGGGACTCAATTTCTCGAATCGGATGAATTCCACACCCCATACCTTCTGAACTCTGTTGAAGCATTCTTTGCTCCCTATACGAGATTCCAACCGTATTCGGAAGACTTCAAAGAGGCCATTCGAGCGATGCCATCGGAACCGCAGTACTGCGTCGCAGGACAAGGCGAACGCCCGAATCTGATCCTGCTTGTGGTTGAATCCTTATCGATGTATCAGAGTTCGCTGTATTCAGGAATCAAGGATTGGGTGCCTCAGTTTGACAACACCAGCCGGGCGGGTCGCCGATACAGCGCCTTCTATGCAAACGGTGTTACCACTGAGCAGGGGTTGATCTCGCTGCTTACCGGCGAACCGGCCGTCGAAAAGGGCGTGGAAGGCAACACCGAATTCGACGAATTTCGCAGCACACCGCAGACAATCCCGAGAATGCTTGGTGGACTCGGCTATCGAACCGAATTTTTGACGACAGGAAATCTGGGCTTTCTCAAGAAGGGGGACTGGCTCAAGAACATTGGCTTTGAGTACGTTGAAGGCCATGACGCCCACTATTACGACGGGATGAAGCGCTACCACTTTGATGCTGCACCTGACGATGCGCTTTACGGGCGGGCACTCCAGGAACTACAGAGCAAGAG
>CAIYGK010000140.1 GCA_903925725.1 uncultured beta proteobacterium
ACGCCTGTGCAGAAGGCTTCAACAGTGCCATCCAGCTCATCAAAGCCAATGCCCGTGGGTTTCGTAACTTCACCAACTACCGGGCAAGGATTTTGTTTCATTGTGGAAAGTTGAACTTGGCGATGGCCTAGGAAAAATTCAGAGTGAAATTAACGAAGCTCCAATTTTAGATGTATCGTTCATTGATTGGATTTCGCCGCTGCGGATTTCAA
This sequence comes from uncultured beta proteobacterium, assembly GCA_903925725.1. GTDB lineage: Bacteria > Pseudomonadota > Gammaproteobacteria > Burkholderiales > Burkholderiaceae_C > Rhodoferax. The sequence continues at coordinate 213 of CAIYGK010000140.1, forward strand.
AGACTGGTCAGCCTCAAACTGCATTGCTTCAATTTCCCGCCGCAGTTTTTCATATTCAGCCATCTTGCGTTGCAAGAACCGTTTGGTAAGGACAGCTTTTTCAGCGACACCAGTAGGCGTGAGCAGATAGGCATAACCGAGCTTGTCTGGGTTCTTGCTGAAGTTGCCCACCTTCAGCCAGCCTTTCTCGACCAGAGCACCAAGGCAGTAATTGATACCGCTCAGGCTCATCCCGACTTCTTTGGCCAAGGCGCGTTGGGTAATGCCAGGCTTCTCCTCAAGTAATTTGAGCGTCCAGAAGTGGGTATCTTCGTTGATCGTGCTGCGGTGAGAGCTCATGTTGTTACTGCTGTTGCAAGTGTGCAGGTGCTGCGTTGAATTTCCATTCTGGATTACTGCCTCAGCCAATATGTATCCAAATGATTCGTGAACATTTGGCCTGGGACTCTATCTTGTTCGAATTTAGAACAGATTTTAGCGTAGACGAATAGAATGCCATCGCATTTACGAAGGGCGCTGTGCAGTACCATAGGATTCCGCGGCTCCTACATGCAGGGTTCGGGCACTGAAACACCAGCGAAACTGCGTCAACCGCGCATAGACGGTAACGTAGGTAAAAATGGCCAAGCCAAAACCGATTGCCAGCAACACTGTGTTCTCAGCGAAAACAACACCCCAGGCTGCCGGCAGTGCCGCGCACAGCCATCCCAGCGGACTGGTCATGCCGTTTTGCAGGCGCCGGCGCATGTGCGGGAAAAGCTTGCAGATCACACGGCGGTGAATAAAGTGGTGCAAGTGGCATTTGTCAGGCTCACCCGGTTGGTGACCGACTCGACGCCGCCTTCGCTGCACTGAAAAAACAACTTCCAGCACCGGGTAGGCACACACCAGCAGTGAGGCCCAAGCGTTGATCTGAGGGTTGCGCATAGGCAGCAGCACTGCCAGCCAAGCCAGACAAAAACCCAGCAAATAGGCGCCGCCATCACCCAGAAAAATCGGACCCAACGGCCAGTTCACAATGAAAAAACCAAAGGTACAACAAGCCAGTAAGAAGCACACGCTGGCCAACGTACTATCTCCGACGCCCGCGGCGATCAAGCCCAGAGCGCCCAGCATGATCACAATCGCACCCGCTGCCAAGCCGTTGAAACCGTCGATAATGTTGAGCGCATTGGCCACCCCTCCTACCGCAAAGGCGGTGAACAGGACTGCGATCGGGGTGAATCCGAGCAACCAGTCCAGCGGCGGCAGGCCGGTGTTTTGCATGGCGGTGCCGGTAAGATACCAAGCCAGCACTCCGCTAGCCATGGTGGCCAGCAACCGGGGCAGCACGCCCACCTGCTTCGTCAAGTCTTCCAGCAGACCAAAGAGAAACGCCGGTATCCCGGCAAGCAACATGGGGCCAAGTACAGCGCGAACGTCCGGCGTGGACAGCCCCCAGGCACTTGCCAGACCCATCGCAATCGCCACACCACCAATGCGCGGCGTCGGCTCCTTGTGATGGTTTTGCACGCCCGCGCCATTGTCCATACTGAAGCGCCCGTGCCAACTCTGCGTCGCGACCAAGCCCACGGCGGCGAGCAGCGTGACTGACATGACAAGGGCGTTGGTGAACATGGTGCAGTCTGGTACTCGCGTTTACTTTAGTCTTTTCTGTTTCTATTGAACAGAGGTCAAACGCGGCCCAAGGCCTTCTTGAATGAGGCACTTAAACTAGCAAACCTGGCAGCAGATCCGTTATCTTTGGTGGCACCCCGAAGTGCATGCCGGATAAAGACAAAGAGCAGGAGTGCAAAACTACTTATCAGGGTGCTGAGCATCGCAATCTGCGCCTTCTTCGGCTTGCTCTTGCGCTCGGGCGGCTGGGCAACGTCGAGCACTTGAATAACCGCCCCCTCACGGCTTTCATCGACGCGAGCCATTTCGTATTGCTTGGCAAACAATTCAAACAAGGTCTCGTGGTATTTGAAGTCGCGAAATTTCGCGATGTAGTCGCTATCGCTGCCGTTAGCGCCATTGGAAGCCGGCTCCTCTTTTTCAGCGCGCGCCATCTGCCCGCGCATGGCAGCCAACTCGGTCTGCGCTTGTTTGAAATCTGGTGCGGACTCAGTCAAGTAGCCCCGCATGCTGGCCAGTTTGATCTCTTGCGCGGTGATGCCAGCCTTGAGTTTGGCCAAGCCCTCTACGGCCGCGCCTGGGCTGGCCTTTAGGGCGCTGCTGTTCACTCCGCTGGACTTCAGCGCCTGTTCGGCCTTGGCGAGATTGTCTTTGGCATTGAGTAACTGCTTTTCAAAGAAGACACGACGTTGCTGGGCATCTGTAACCGCTAGGCGGCTCAGCAGTTTGCCCAGTTCTTCGACGTTCGCGTTGGCCAGTTGGGCAGCAAATGCCGGATCCGTATCGCTGGCATCGATGGTGATCAGGCCGTCTTTGCCACTGGCGATCTGGAGATTCCCGTCCAATGCTTTGCGGGCATCCTCGCGAAACTTAGTTTCGTACCGATCAATCAGTTTGAAGCGATCAACCAGCGCGTCTTGCACACTGCGGCTTTTCAGGAAGGCCACATACTGGTCGGCTGGGTTCTTAATGCCGCTCGCTGCGCCAGCCAAGCCGCCTAGAGCACCCAGACTTGACAGCATAGCTGCGGCCGCGCCCTGCTGCTGCTGGGGTGGCATGAATTTGGTGGTGGCGGTGAAGGTGGGGGGAATGGCGAAGCTTATGGCCAGGGCAATTAGCCCTGCCGCCAAGGGGCCGAGTACCAGCAGTCGCAGGTTGTCTGTCACCACCTGAAGCAGGTCGAGCAGACTGATTTCGTCGTCTTCCACGTCGTGGGCCAAGGCCTGTGCGGTCTGTTCGGTCATGGCTCGCTTACTGGGTAATGGACTTGAAGGCCGCAACGCCGATGCCGAAGTTGGACAGGATTTGGGTCCAGTCTTTCAGTGCACGGGTCACAAAATTGTATCGGCTTTCGCGGTCAAGTTGTGCTGGCACTACGACGGTGTCGCCGGGCATAACTTGCAAGGATTCAAAGCCGCCACTGAAGGGTCCAGCGTTATCACGCCGGGCAATGATGCTGCCATCGGCCCGCAACACAAAGGCCTGGTCCGGTTCTGCGTCTTCGGTCAGGCCAGCGGACTTGATGACATCAGCTACGGTCTTGCCTGGCTTGTGGATAAAGACGTTTTCGTTATTGACCGAACCAAAGGCCGACACGAAGCCGGGCACGGACGGAATCAGGATGTGGTCACCGTCTTCCAACGCCAGAGCTGGCAGGGCTGCCAGGGTTTGGCCATTGGGGTCAAGCTCCAGTGCTACGCGGCCATTGCTTTTCAGGGACCTGAGACGGTCAATCTGGCCTTTGATCTGGATTTGCTGCTGCTGTTGGATCGTCGCGGCCTGGGCCGCGCGCTCGCCACTCACATTGCTGATGCTTGCGTTGGCCTGGGACTGGGCTTGCGCCTCCAGACGACGCGTCAGGGCCTCAAGATTTTCTTGCTGACGCCGGCGCACCGATTCACGGTTGAGCTCGGTGCCAAAGACATAGGCTTGCGGTGTGAGTCCACCAATCCGCTTGATGAGTTGCGGCAAGGTCTCTCCGGGGCTGGTCTGGTAGACGCCAGGGGCAGCGACTTCACCCTCCACCCGTACCAAGCGGCTCTGCCGGTCCAGCGGCAGGCGCAAATCGTTCTGACTCAGGATGGTGACGACGTCACCTGACTGCAAGGCCAAGTTATGCGCCGGATCCCGTTGCAGAACGGCCTTGCCAAGGTTGAACGGAATAAGTTGGGTACTGAGCTTGCTGCGGTCCATGCGCTCGATGACGGCGTATTCCCAGTTGATCTGATCCGCAATGCTGCGCATGCGGTCGGCCACGTTGCCGCCAGCGGCCTTGGACGCATCAGCGTTTTGCACCAGCAGATTCTTGCGCTTGTAGTAGTCACCTGTGATCAGCGCATCACGTTCCGGGATCAGGTCCAGAATCTTCATACCCTCGAACCAGCGGTAGCGCAGCGGTGCGGCCACTACACCTTGCAGGGTGACAGCGTTGCCAAAGGCGGGGCTGATGCCCAGCAGTGTCAACACGTCACCATCATGCAGACTCAATTTCAGGCCTTGGGTATCGAGCACAATTTCCTGCACTTGGCGCGGTGGGTTGCTGCCAGCGGTGATGCGCTCCAGCAAAGCCTTTTGCGTGGTCGCCAGCGACGGCACACCGCCACCCAAGGCCAGAATGTCAGCCACGCTGCTGCCACCGGTCTTCAATTCATAGATGGCGGCCTGGTCAAAGGCGCCGGTAATTGCAACGCGTGGACCCACGGGTGGGATGACGATGATGTCGCCCGACATCAAGGGAAGGTCGCGGCTCTTGTCACCGCGCGCGATGAAGTCGTACAGGTCCAGCGTGCTGATGCTTTTGCCGGCGCGCTTGAGTTCGATGTTGCGCATGGAGCCGTTCGCGTTAGGCCCACCGCTGGCAAACAGTGCATTGACCAGGGTGCTCAGACTCGACATCTGGAACGTACCTGGCTGCCTGGCCTGGCCCACCACATAAACTTGAATGCCGCGTAGACGACCCAGGCTCGCGTTCGCGCTGAAGTTGGTAAACACCTTGCCCAGCTGGCTGTGCAGGGTCTTTTCGAGATCGCGCACCGCTACACCGGCCAGGGTAATGACACCGACTTTGGGGATGTTGACCTGGCCGTTGCGGTCGATCACGAGGCTGGTGCTGAAGTCCAGCGGGCCCCAGACCTGCAAGCGAACCTCGTCACCCGCCCCCAGCACATAGTCGGCCGGCGCCGGCAAGGCGCTGTCGGCTGCGTAAGCTTGCGGTGTGTTGAACAACTCACTTCCGTACATGGGCAGCAAGCGGCCCGTGGCTTCTTGCACAAAGGATTGGAATTGACTCGGACCGGATGTGCGTGTCGGCGGGCGCGCCCGCGTGGCATCCGGACCTGCTGCTTCAGAAGCCGCTTTGGCCGCATCGGGCATAGCCGCCTGTTGCTGCAGCGCCTGCTGCAAGGCGCTTGCGCGCGAGGCAGCGGGTGCTGCTGCGGCATCTGTCGTGGTTGCTGTTGTCGCTGCGGCTGAAGTCCCTGCGGTACTGCCAAAACCAGACACCGTCGTCTGAGCCCCAGCACCCACGCCGAAAGACAGAACCAACGCGGCCAATGAGACACGCAAACAAAGTGAACTTGAAATGAATTTCAGCATGGGCTTTTCATAGGTAAACATGGGGGAGCGCGCTCGATGCGTCGGCGTCTTGCCGCAGCATGGGGCCACCTGAAGGGTAAGCGACTTCCTTGACCTGTTGGTTTTTCATTTTATCGGCTTGGTCAGATCAAACGCCCAAGCTCCCCCGTTGTTTTATTGATTGTACTATTGGCAACTTCGGTCACTTAAATGCCCATGTCGCTGTCACGGCCTGCGGTGTCACGCTCAGGCGCATGCCCTCTTCCTTGTGTTTTTGCTCGCCGAGCAGGGAACCGATGGCATAACCCATGAAGGCGCCAGCCACGGTATCAGACACCCAGTGATCGCGCTTTTGCACCCGGCCATAGGCCGAGGCCGCCGCGAGTCCATACAGCCAGGGCATGTTGCGCTCCTGCGCAAAGGGGGTCACCAGCGCGAAGGTCAAGGCCACATGGTTCGACGCAAAACCAGACTGTGTGGCACCGCTTTGCAAACCATTGAAGCTGGCGTTGCCCAGTTCCTCGATCGGCCGTGCGCGGCCCACCACATAACGCGTGGCCAGGTTGGCGACATAGGTGTATCCGGCGGCTTTGAGCGCGGTCTCGGCTGTGCTGCTGGCGCCCTGGCCGCTGATATAGACCAGGCCGGTACCGAGGGCCACCGCCATTGGCAAGGCGTTGGTTGCCGTGCCCAGGCTGTCCAGCCGGCCAGTCTGGTGATTCTTCGCCCACCGGTCCACCGGTTTGTCGAGCAGGCTCGACGCCAGGATGGCACCGCCAGCCCAGAACCAGGTGCTGGCCGGAATGTCAGCGATTTGCCGACCCAAATTTGCGGTCGTGCCTCCGAGGTTCGAGAAGATATTGGCACCGGGCTCACGCAACACATAGCTGGTGTCCTCGGCCGAACGATCGCCGAGGGGTGCTGCCGAGCGCCACGACAGGGATCGGTAGTCACGCTGGCGTGTCAGCTCATCCAGGGTGAAGCGGCGGTACAGGCGGGCTCCACCGTCGCGCGTGAGCGGGTTCCAGACCAGGTTGGCATTGCCCCCGGTGGACTTCGGCAGCAGCACGTCGAACGGAATCGTGACGTAAATGCCCTTGTCGAAGCTGCCCTCGCCAAATTGCTGTGCAGACACATCGGTCTTGGTCGCCCAGGCTCCGGCCGCGACACCGTTGGAGAACACGCGTTTGATGTCAAAGGTTGCTCCCACGTCACCGGCCAGGTAGCGCCCGGCGCTGAGCTTGACCTGAAGGTCTTTCCAGCCCGTGTCCCAGTACACGGTGGCGTGGCCGGTGTTGACCGTGTAGTCACGCCAGGCCAGGTTCTGACGGAAGTCGCGCTGTCGCACATGGTTCACGTCAACACCAAAGGAGAAACGG
>CAIYGK010000141.1 GCA_903925725.1 uncultured beta proteobacterium
CGAAAAAATTAAAGTAGAACAGATTGCTGCGGACGTAGGCCAAGAGATTGTTTTCGACCAGGTTCTGGCAGTCGGCAACGGCGCAGAACTGAAGGTTGGTACTCCCTTGGTGTCCGGCGCAACAGTGAGTGTCACAGTAGTGGCTCACGGCAAGCACGACAAGGTCAGCATTTTCAAAATGCGCCGTCGCAAGCATGACCAGAAACGTCAAGGACATCGTCAACAGTTCACTGAACTGCTGGTTGGTGCGATTTCCGCATAAGGGGCAAAGGTCATGGCACAGAAAAAAGGCGGCGGCTCTACGCGAAACGGGCGCGATTCAATGCCCAAAATGCTGGGTGTGAAGAAGTTCGGTGGCGAACTGATCAGCGCAGGCGCCATCATCGTGCGCCAACGAGGCACGCAGTTTCATCCAGGCACCAATGTCGGCATTGGCAAGGATCACACCTTGTTTGCGCTGGTTGATGGAAATGTGTCGTTTGCGACCAAGGGCGCATTGAACAAGCAGACGGTGAGTGTCATCTCGGCTTAATTTGCTGGGAACTCCCGCCTGAAACCCTGCGCGCTGCGCGGGGTTTTTTGTTTGGAAGTGGAAAGAAATCATGAAGTTCGTTGACGAAGCCTATATTGACATCTCTGCTGGAGATGGCGGCGCTGGCTGCGTCTCGTTTCGGCATGAGAAATACAAGGAATTCGGCGGTCCTAATGGCGGCGATGGCGGCCGTGGTGGCCACGTCTTTGCTGTGGCGGACCCGAATCTCAATACGCTGGTAGATTTTCGCTTTTCCAGAAGGTACGACGCCAAGCGGGGCGAACACGGCATGGGTTCTGACATGTTTGGGGCAGCGGGGGACGACATCACCTTGAAGATGCCGGTCGGCACGGTCATCACGGACGCAGAAACCGGTGAGGTGCTGTTTGAATTGTTGACGCCGGGCGAAGTCATCACCATTGCCAAAGGTGGCGATGGCGGTTTTGGCAATATGCGCTTCAAGAGCGCGATCAATCGCGCGCCACGCCAAAAGACACCGGGCTGGCCAGGTGAAAAGCGCAACCTTAAGCTTGAACTCAAGGTGTTGGCCGACGTGGGTCTGCTGGGTATGCCCAATGCTGGAAAATCGACCCTGATCACGGCCATCTCGAACGCGCGTCCACGCATTGCTGACTATCCTTTCACTACCCTGCATCCGAATCTGGGCGTGGTGCGTGTCGGTCCGGAGCAGAGCTTTGTGGTAGCGGATTTACCCGGTCTCATTGAGGGAGCGGCAGAAGGCGCCGGTTTGGGACATCTTTTTCTGCGCCATTTGCAGCGCACCCGGTTACTGCTTCACGTGATAGACATGGCTCCGTTTGACGACGGCGTCGACATTGCGGCGCAAGCCAAAGCGATTGTGAATGAGCTCAAGAAGTACGACCCTGCGCTGCACGCCAAGCCACGCTGGCTGGTTCTGAACAAGCTTGACATGGTGCCAGTCGATGAGCGTGCCACGCGGGTCAAGGAACTGGTCAAACGCCTCAAGTTCAAAGGGCCGGTATTTGAAATCTCTGCCTTGACACGCGAGGGCTGTGAAGCCATGGTCAAGGTTGTCTACCAGCAGGTGAAGGCCCAGCAGAAGGCGGAGCAAGCGCCGGAAGCTGTCGATCCGCGTTTTGCGCTTGATCCAGAGTGACTCATGGATCGAATTGAAAGTTATTCTCCAGTGCGCGGTGCCCGGCGCATTGTTATCAAAGTTGGCTCGAGCCTGGTCACCAATGAAGGACGCGGGCTGGACGAGATGGCGATTGGTGAATGGTGTCGCCAGATGTCCTTGCTGGTGCGCGACAAGCGTGAGGTGATCATGGTTTCCAGTGGTGCCATTGCCGAAGGCATGAAGCGCCTTGGTTGGGTTGACCGACCACGCGAAATCAACGAACTTCAGGCTGCTGCTGCGGTCGGGCAGATGGGGTTGGCACAGATGTACGAGACCAAACTGCGTGAAAATGACTTGCGCAGTGCGCAGGTGCTGCTGACCCATGCGGACCTGGCTGACCGGGAGCGATACCTCAATGCCCGCTCCACCCTGCTAACGCTGCTGAAGTTGGGCGTGGTGCCAGTGATCAATGAAAACGATACAGTCGTTAACGACGAAATCAAGTTTGGCGACAACGACACACTGGGTGCGTTGGTGGCCAACCTCGTGGAAGCCGATGCGCTGCTGATCCTGACCGATCAACAAGGGCTCTACAGCGCCGATCCGCGCAAGGATTCGTCCGCGCGGCTTGTTCGGGAGGCCAAGGCTGGCGACCCGGCGCTGGAAGCCATGGCCGGAGGCGCTGGCTCCAGTCTTGGGCGTGGCGGCATGCTTACCAAGATTCTGGCAGCCAAGCGTGCTGCCGGATCGGGCGCATCCACTGTGATCGCGTGGGGACGCGAGCCCAATGTGCTTTTGCGTCTCAGCCATGGCGACCCGATAGGAACTTTGCTGGTGGCTGAGACGCCAAAGAACCAGGCACGCAAGCAGTGGATTGCCGATCACCTTAAATTGCGAGGTTCGGTCACAGTCGACCCCGGCGCCGTGACAAAGTTGCGTGAAGATGGCAAGAGCCTTCTGCCGATCGGCATGACCGGCGTGGAGGGAGATTTTTCGCGCGGCGATGTGATTGCCATTCGTGACAGCGCGGGTGCGGAGATGGCGCGCGGGTTGGCAAATTATGCGAGTACAGAGGCGCGCCTGATTTGCCGCAAACCCTCCAGTGAATTTGAAAAATTATTGGGGTATGTAGCCGAGCCTGAAATGGTGCACCGCGACAACCTGGTGCTGACCCGTTAGGAACAGCTAGAGGCGGCGTTCAGGTTTCCGGACTATTGCCAGGTGGCAGGCCTGGTTGCCCCGACTCAGCGCCTTGTTCATGCGGTCGCATACCCTGGCGCAGAAAGCGGTTCCTGTACTCATTGCGCGGCAAGTGGCGTGCCAATTCGGTGAGGGCCATTTCGTACACGCCGCGTTTGAATTCGACCACCACGTCCAGCGGCACCCAGTAGTCATTCCAGCGCCAGGCGTCGAATTCCGGATGATCAGTAGCGCGCAGGTTCAGATCCCAGTCGTTACCCAGCAACTGCAGCAGAAACCAGATCTGCTTCTGGCCTTTGTAATGGCCACGTGCATCGCGGCGAATATATCTGTCCGGCACCTCGTAGCGCAACCAATCCCGGGTCCGGGCCAATATGCGAATATGCTCCCGATGGAGCCCCACCTCTTCGTGCAGTTCACGGACCATGGCTTGTTCAGGGGTTTCTCCCCGATCAATACCACCCTGCGGAAACTGCCACGAGTGGGTACGTATTCGCTTGCCCCAGAACACCTGGTTCTTCTGGTTGAGCAGGATGATGCCGACGTTGGGCCGAAAGCCGTCCCGGTCAAGCATAATCAAACCCCAATTCTTAAACTGCGTCCATTATGCACAGCAAGCGCCGCGTATCAAGAGGCCTAGCCCTTAGTTTTCTTAAAGTTCTGCCATGAAAGCGTCCCGATTTTTCATTTCCACCCTCAAGGAAGCACCGGCAGACGCCGAAGTGGTCAGTCACCAGTTGATGACGCGCGCCGGCATGATCAAGAAGCTTGGCGCTGGCATTTACACATTGATGCCCATGGGGCTGCGCGTTGTTCGCAAGATCGAGGCAATCGTGCGCGAAGAGATGAATCGCGCAGGTGCTGTGGAGCTGAGCATGCCAGTGGTGCAGCCGGCCGAACTATGGCAGGAGACAGGACGTTTTGAGACCAATGGGCCGGAACTGTTGCGCGTGAAGGATCGGCATGACCGGGATTTTGTGATTCAGCCGACCAGTGAAGAAGTAGTGACGGACATCGCACGGCAGGAAATCAAGAGTTACAAACAGTTGCCAAAGAATTTTTATCAGATTCAGACCAAGTTCCGCGATGAACGCCGGCCGCGTTTTGGTCTGATGCGCGGGCGTGAATTCATCATGAAGGACGCCTACAGTTTTGACCGTGATCTGGACGCAGCCAAGGCAAGCTATCAGGTAATGGCAGCGGCCTATCGGCGCATATTTGATCGTTTTGGCTTGCGCTACCGCGCGGTCGCGGCAGACAGTGGTGCCATTGGCGGGGATGTGAGCGAGGAATTTCAGGTGATCGCCGCGACAGGGGAAGATGCGATCGTTTACTGCCCTGCCAGCAACTATGCGGCTAACATGGAAAAGGCTGAAGCACTGGCGCCCGCCGGGCCGCGGCCAGTGCCGGTACAAGCGCTCGTCAAGACAGCGACACCCGGCAAGAGCACCTGCGCCGATGTCGCTGAGTTGTTGGGAGTGCCGCTGCAGAGCACAGTCAAGTCACTGGTGCTGGCGACTGACAGTCTGGACGCAACCGGGCAAGTCAACAAGATCGAAATCTGGCTTCTGCTGCTGCGCGGTGATCATGATATGAATGAGGTCAAGGTAAGCAAGCTGCCAGGCCTCAATAGCGGGTTTCGCTTTGCTTCACTCGGAGAAATTGAAGCCCACTTCGGATGCACACCGGGGTATCTCGGGCCGATCGGTTTGAGAAAGCCAGTTCGAGTTGTGGTCGATCGCGAGGTTGCAGTCATGCATGACTGGATTTGTGGCGCCAATGAAATTGATTACCACCTGACCGGCGTCAATTGGGGGCGCGATCTGCCGGAGCCTTCCTTGGTGGCGGATTTGCGCAACGTGGTGGAGGGCGATCCGTCGCCGGACGGAAGTGGTGTCCTGGCGATCGAGCGTGGCATAGAAATCGGTCACATTTTTGTCTTGGGTACCAAGTACAGCAAACCGATGAATGCCACCTTCCTGGACCTCAACGGCAAACCGCAATTGATGGAGATGGGCTGTTACGGAATCGGCATTACGCGCCTGCCAGCGGCGGCCATTGAACAAAACCACGACGCGCGCGGCATCATCTGGCCCGATGCGCTGGCGCCATTTACGGTGGTGCTGTGTCCTATCAGCCCGGATCGTTTTCCTGAAGTCAAAGCGGCGGCAGACAGCCTGTATGAGCAATTGCTGGCAGCCGGTGTGGACGTGATTCTGGATGACCGTGGCGAGCGTCCGGGCGCGATGTTTGCCGATTGGGAACTCATTGGTGTGCCGCATCGCGTCACGATTGGCGACCGAGGGTTAAAAACCGGTGAAGTTGAATACCAGCACCGGCGTGATGCCGCGGCGACGCCGGTTGCGCTGACTGAAGTAACGGGATTGATTCAGTCCAGACTGAAGGCCTGAGCGCGCGGTCGGGAATGCGGATGGTTTCACGGCGAAGCAGCCTGGTAGCCCTGATCACAGGGCTGGGGCTGCCGTTGATCGGAGGCCGGGCAATCGCCGGTGCCCAACTGGAAGAACCGCTTGCGGATTCAGTGCGCAGCGCCTTGACTGCGGCGATTTCCAACAGCGCTCCGCCGATTCCGGAATTTTCTGATACAGAGTCGCGCCTGGTCTACTTGCGCTGGCTTGGCCGCGTCAGCCCGCGCCTGCAGAAGCAAAAGCCGGATTGGAACGTTCGCAAGGAGTTCCTACAGACGCTTTGGTATGAGAGTAGGCGCGCCGGACTGGATCCGGCGCTGGTGCTGGGATTAATCCAGGTTGAGAGCAATTTCCGGAAATTTGCCGTGAGCAGCGTTGGTGCGCGTGGGTACATGCAGGTGATGCCGTTCTGGACGCGCCTGCTAGGCGATGGCGACGCCAGCAGCCTGTTTCACATGCAGACCAATCTGCGTTTCGGTTGCGTCATACTGCGCCACTACCTTGCACTGGAAAAGGGTGACCTGTTTCTGGCGCTGGGTCGATACAACGGCTCGCGTGGCAAGGCGCCGTACCCTAACGCCGTCCTTGGTGCTAAAAAGCGCTGGGAATCCTGAAACGCAGCAGCCGGCTCAAGCGATCAATTTTTGCAGTTCGCCGTTTTCGTACATTTCCAGCATGATGTCCGAGCCACCAATGAATTCGCCCTTGACGTAAAGCTGCGGGATGGTGGGCCAGTTGCTGTACTGCTTGATGCCATTGCGAATGGCTTCGTCTTCCAGAACATTGAGTGTCTTCACAGTCTTGAGATCAACACCGCAGGCCTGCAATATCTGAATTGCGCGACCCGAAAAACCGCATTGCGGGAAACTGGCGCTGCCCTTCATGAACAGAACCACGGGGTTTGATTTGACCAGTTCGTCAATGCGTTGCTGTGTATCAGTCATCTTGCAATTCCTTGTGCGTTGATGTTTCGATTATCCCATCACCTAAACTACCCTGTCATGAACAATGAGATGCTGGTCCTGGGATTCGAATCTTCGTGCGATGAGACCGGTGTGGCGCTGGTTCATTGGCATGGTTCTGACCTGCCGGTATTGCTGGGACAAGCCTTGCACAGCCAGATTGACATGCATCAGCCCTATGGTGGCGTGGTGCCGGAACTGGCGAGTCGCGATCATATTCGCCGTGTCCTGCCATTGACAGCCCACGCGCTGGCTGCATCCGGGAGAGCGCTGACTGAGGTGGATGTCGTGGCCTTCACGCAAGGGCCCGGCCTGGCCGGAGCCCTGCTGGTGGGCTCCGGTGTGGCTTGTGCGCTGGCAGCGGCGCTGGGCAAACCGGTGCTGGGCGTGCATCACCTGGAGGGTCACTTGCTGTCGCCCTTTCTCAGCGCTGACCCACCGAATTTTCCTTTTGTTGCCTTGCTGGTTTCGGGCGGTCACACCCAACTGATGCGGGTCGGCGGCGTCGGGAACTACGCTCTGTTGGGCGAGACAATTGACGACGCGGCTGGTGAGGCCTTTGACAAGTCAGCCAAATTGCTGGGACTGCCTTATCCGGGCGGCCCTGGGCTGGCACGTCTGGCTGAGCACGGAAACCCGGCGGCTTTCAGTCTGCCAAGGCCTTTGCTGAAAAGCGGGAACCTTGATTTTTCCTTTGCTGGGTTGAAGACGGCGGTCATGGTGCAAGTCAAAAGGCTTTCGGTCGCCCGGGCCGAACCGGTCGAATCCTGGCCGGCCCAGCTGCTGGCGGACCTCGCAGCGTCAACGCAAGAAGCGATTGTTGAAGTACTGGTGAAGAAGGCGCTGAGTGCCCTGCGTGCAACGGGGCTTGATCGCCTCGTGGTGGCAGGCGGCGTCGGAGCCAATCGCGAATTGCGTCGGCAACTCGACAGCGCTTGCGGCAAGCTTGGCGTGCGAGTGCACTATCCGGAGATGTCACTCTGCACGGACAATGGCGCCATGATTGCGATGGCCGCCGCCATGCGCTTGCAGTCGGGTCAGCAGACGCCCAGTACGACCTACGCTTTTGACGTCAGGCCGCGCTGGTCGCTGACTGCCCTGCCGGTCAGTTGATCTGCAAGGTGGTGACGCGATTCACCGGCACATGTTTGCCGAGTTTGAGCGTCAAGACGCCATTTTCCAGTTTCGCCTCGCTGCTGCCGATGTCAATTTCCTGAGGCAGTTCATAAGCTGATTTGTAGTGACGCGGCGCACCCTCCAGAGTCTCGATACGCACGATGCTGCCCTCGATTCCGATGCTTAGTTGGTCCTTGGCAATGCCCGGCACATCAAAGCTCAATGTAAAGAACTTTTCATCCTGTTCCATGGCACAGGACCTTTGCTGACTCATAGCCTGCGCTTCGGAGAGGAAGCGCTCCAGCGAGCGCGCAACGGGCGAATTCAGGGAATGACGGAAACCGGCGGGTGCAGTGGTGGCAAAAAACATGATCTGACTCCTTGTACACTTCGCGGCGTTCAACATGAAGCGTCGCTTGCCTCCAATCTGCGCACGGCAACGGCGTTTTCAAGAGAAACTTTCCTATGTTTATTGTTAGGCACAAGGCCTTGAAATTGGCGCTTGTGGCGCTATGTTTGCCCGCTCTGAGCCTGGCTCAGACGGTATTGGCACCCATCAAAATTGCAATGATCGAGACTTTGAGTGGCCCGTTTGCCAACACGGGTGAGGCAGTGGTTCGCAATTTGACCTGGGGCCTGGAACGCATCAATTCGCGCGGCGGCGTCAGACTTGCCGGCGCGGCTGGCGGCCATCGACTGGTGAGCCTGGAGCGATATGACAACAAGGGGCAGATAGAGGAGTCACTGTCCGCACTCAGAGCGGCGATTGACGAGGGTGCCCAGTTCATTGTGCAAGGCAATTCTTCAGCTGTTGCCGCATCACTGATCGACGCCATCAACAAGCACAATGAGCGCGAGCCTGGTCGGCGCGCGCTGTTCCTCCACGACTCGGCAGTCGATCCGGCGCTGACCACCGAGAAATGCAGCTTCTGGCACTTCCGTTTTGACG
>CAIYGK010000142.1 GCA_903925725.1 uncultured beta proteobacterium
CGCCATGGTGGCAAGACTGGCAGCCATGCTGGAGGCGGAGCCAGAACTTGAGCCACTGGTATTGCGGTCCAGCGCATAAGGACTCTTGGTCAAACCGCCACGTGCGCTCCAGCCACTGGTGGCGCGGGTAGAGCGAATATTGGCCCATTCGGATAGATTGGTTTTTCCGAGAATGATTGCGCCAGCGTCACGCAGCTTCTGCACAATGAACGCATCTTTGGCGGCTATGGCACCCAGCAGTGCCAGGGAACCGGCGGTGGTTTGCATGCGGTCGGCCGTGGCAATGTTGTCCTTGAGCAGCACGGGAATGCCGTGCAGGGGGCCGCGTGACCCTTTCACCTTGCGTTCGCGGTCCAGATCAGCGGCAATCGCTTTGTCATCGGGATTCAACTCAATGATGGAATTGATTTTTGGCCCCGCCTTGTCGATGGACTTGATACGCACCAGATAGGCGTTGACCAGTTGAAGCGAGGTGAGCGCTCCTCGTACCATGGCGCCCTGCAAATCAGCGACGGATCTCTCCGCCACGTCCAGAGATTTCGCCGCGGTCGCCGTGGCATCGCCAGTGCTGACTGCAAGGAGACCGCCGGTCATGCCCATGTGAAGTAACTCTCGACGTTTCATTGCATACTGTTGAAATGACTAGCGCTTGCGCGGGTGGAACAGCAGCGGCTGCGACTCCGGCTGGACCACTGCCCGGTCACATCCGCTGCAATGACAACCGGCAGAGTCTCTGGCCGCCATTTCCAGTTTAGACCGCAATGGACCCGGTAGGGGCAGTCGCAACAAACGCTTGGCCAATTCACGTCGGGCAATAGGTGGCAGCAGCGTCCAGGCCGCGTAGCCAAAGCAGCAGGCGACCACAACAAAGACGATCAGGGTTTCCAGCATACTGCTTCAGGCCCCCAACCACGTTGTAATGCGATAAGTGGCAAACGCCGCCGCATAGGCCAGCGCGAACAGATAAAGCGCCATCAGGAGCGGATAACGCCAGGAATTGGTTTCCCGGCGCACCACTGCCAGCGTTGACAGGCATTGCGGCGCAAAGACAAACCAGGCCAGCAGCGAGTAGGCGGTGGCCAGTGACCAGCCATGCGCAAGCATTGGAGACAAGGCATCAGTCACCGATTTGTCAGTCGCCGTCAACGAATAGACCGTGCCCAAGGCACCCACCACCACCTCGCGCGCTGCCATGCCGGGTACCAGTGCCACGGATATCTGCCAGTTAAAGCCAAGCGGCGCAAATAACCATTGCAGTGCATGACCGAGCATGCCGGCCACGCTGTAGCTGATGGCCGGTCCCTGACTGATGTCCCAAGTGGGTGGCGGCCCGGGATAGGTGGACAGGAACCACAACACGACCGTCAACGCAAAGATGATCCCGCCAACACGGTTCAGGAATATGCGGGCCCGCTCCCACAAACCCAAACCTATGTTGCGCAGGTTGGGAACGCGGTACGGCGGTAGTTCCAGCATCAGCGGCTGGTATGCGCTTTTCATCCAGACCCGCTTGTAGACCCAGGCAACGCCCATGGCCGAGACCACGCCGGCGACGTACAGGCCAAACAACGTGAGGCCGCGCAGGCTGAACCAGCCAACATCGCGCGCCGGTACAAAGGCCCCGATCAGCAAGGCGTACACCGGGAGGCGCGCCGAGCACGTCATCAGCGGTGCCACCATGATGGTGGCAAGGCGGTCTCGCCAGTTGACGATGGTCCGCGTCGCCATGATGCCTGGGATGGCACAGGCAAAACTCGACAGCAGGGGAATGAAAGCGCGCCCGGACAGGCCTACTTTGCCCATCAGGTTATCCAGCAGGAACGCGGCGCGCGGCAGGTAACCGGAATCTTCGAGGAGCAAGATGAAGAAGAACAGAATCAGGATTTGAGGAAGAAAAGCCAATACCCCGCCAACGCCTGCAAGCACGCCGTCCACCAGCAGGCTGCGCAAGGGTCCTGCAGATAGCTGAGCGAGCGTCCAGTTGCTGACAGACAGGACCATTGCCTTGATGGCCTCCATGGGCCAGTTCGCCCAGGAAAAGACTGCCTGAAAGATCAAGAACAGCACCGCTGCCAGTACCACCAAGCCCCAGAGCGGGTGCATCACCACAGCGTCGAGTCGATGCTGAAAACGACCCAAGTCCGGTGTCACGGGTGCAACCAGCGCCAGGATCCGGCGCACTTCGCGCTGCAGGTCGGTGGAACTGGAACTCGCATGCGCCAGCGCGACGGCGGACATTGCGGTGGGTTTGGCAAAGTATTCTTCGAGTTGCGCCAGTAGCCTGACATGGCCATCGTGCTTGACAGCAACGGTTTCGACCACGGGACAGCCCAACTCCTGCGCCAGCCGCTGAACATTGACCGTGAGTCCCTGCGAGCGTGCGACATCCGCCATGTTGACGGCTACCAGCAAGGGGCGTCCGAGGCTTTTGAGTTCCAGCACAAGACGCAGATTCATGCGCAGATTGGTGGCATCGACAACCGCCACGATGAGGTCCGGAGCGTCTTCCCCGGTTCGGCGACCTTCGACCACATCGAGCATCACCTGCTCGTCCGGCGTCGCTGGCGTCAAACTGTATGAACCCGGTAGATCGACCACGGAAACGGTCTGCCCGTTGGGCAGTCGGGCCAGTCCGACTTTGCGCTCTACCGTGACACCGGCGTAATTTGCAACTTTCTGACGGGCCCCGGTAAGGAGGTTGAAGAGCGCCGTCTTGCCGCAGTTCGGGTTGCCGACCAGCGCGATGCTCTTGATGGCAAGGTCATGGCCGGGTGCGCTCGCGTGGGACATGGATCGTTCAGGCGATGCTGACCTCAAGGTGGCGCACTTGAATGCACTGTGCTTCCAGCAAACGCAAGGCAAACAGGGTTTCTCCCACCTGCACTGCCAGAGGCTCGCGCCCGCCAGGGCCGCGGTGCAGCAAGCGAACCGGTTCACCGGCGATGAAGCCCAACTCTTCAAGGCGGCGCAAAGTTGCAGCGCCCACCTCGGCAGAACCTGACACCACGCGCTCTACCAGTGCATGGGTGCCCTTGGGCAGTTCAGACAACAACATGAAGCGGACCTCACAATACAGGAAACGGGGAATGAAAGCACGCTAACGCAAATGAGATTCTATCTCATTTGGGGTGTTTGGCAAGAGAAAATGCCGAATCCGGTACCGGCGGAAGCAGTGGCTCTTGATAGGAGGAAGCGACTAAGTCTGAGGGCTCCTTTCAATCGTCACAATTCGGAAGTTAGCAGTCACTGTGCCCTGGATCCTTGTTTTTTGTCATTCAACAATCCACAACCACGCAAAATCAGCGACACCACATGCTCTGTGGCACATGCATAGTCCGACGAACCCAACTCGGTTCGCCCCAACACGGCACTGACCTGGACGCCAAAATCAGCATAGGTTTGGGTTGCCGCCCAAATCGTGAAGAACAAGTGCACAGGGTCCACTGGCGCCATCCGGCCGGCGTTGATCCACCCTTCAATCACCGACGCTTTCAGCAGAACAAGTTCACGCAGTTCCGTGCCAAGCAATGCTTTCACGACCGGCGCACCGTGCAGAAGCTCGTTGGCAAAGACACGCGAGGCGTGCGGGCGCTGCGCCGACAAAGCCATCTTGGCGCGAATATAGGTCTCAATTGCCAGTTTGGGATCCGCCTCGGGCTTGATGACGTGGGTTGGCACCAACCAATCCTCCAGCGTGCGTGCGAGCACAGCGCGATACAGCACCTGCTTGCTGCCAAAGTAGTAGTGCAGATTGGCCTTTGGCAAGCACGCTGCTTCGGCAATGGCCGCCATTGTTGCGCCACCAAAGCCGGCACCAGCAAAGACTCGCTCGGCCGCAGCCAGAATGTGCGCCTCGTTGGCCTGACGTATCTGGCCCTTGGATGCCTCGTCGACGGGGGGTGTCGATGGGTTGCCGGAAATGCGAATCATCAGCTGACGCACAATAAGGGGTCATACCCGAGCGAATAAGACCCCCTGTGTCACGAACTCATCAAGAGCTTACTTGGCAGCCGCTTCCCACACTACGTGCGAATATGCAGCCTTGCCCGGATCCTTCTTGATCACCGGCGAACTGCCAGCGGCCAGCAAGACCTTGACAGTGCGCTCAAATGCTGCGGGTTCCAGATAGCCGATCTTGGCCGTGCCGGCGTTGGTGATCAACTTGGCCACATTTTCCATCTGGCGCTTCTGCACTTTTTCAGAGGCGCTACCGGAGGTGTCCGCCGCCACCACGATCTTGGCAGCTTCTGCGGGATTCTTCACCGCATCATTCCATCCCTTGAAGGTGGCCTTCAGGAACTTGCCCATGCGCGCCACAAAGGCCGGATCCTTGAGCTTGGCTTCGAGTACATAAAGGCCATCTTCCAGCGAAGCCACCCCCTCTTTTTCATAGAAGA
>CAIYGK010000143.1 GCA_903925725.1 uncultured beta proteobacterium
AATCTTGCGTCTGGTACGTGTTGCATCACGGCACGATTCCTGAACCGTGACCTTTTCCGGCGCGCAGGCCGATCTCTGGTCAAAACGGTTCATCGTCATTGCCTCTTGGTTCATCCGCCTGCGTCGGGCGGACAGGCGCGCTGGGCGCCTCGTCGTCTTCAATCTTTGGTGGCCACACGGCTGGCTGCTTGAATCCACGACGGCGTTGGCCCACGCTTTCGCGGCAGGCAGTCCATCCTTGGGCCTCAAGCCACCCACGTATCTGACCTTCGAGCACGGTGTTCGACTTCCCCGGATCTGTGCCAAGAGACATCACCAATTTATCTAATGTCACAAAGCTAACGTGTTGATTCAGTTCGCTGCTGAGCTTGCCTTCACCACCAGGTGCACCTTCACGGGTAAGCAGGTCAAACAGACGGCTCTGAACCGACGTTTCCACCATACGCTTTTCTTGCTCAGGCACGAAGTAGAGTTCTTCCTCCTCATGACTTGGGTAGATGCGCGACTCGGATGTGTACAACTCGAAAGCCTCCGCAAACAGCAGCTCGCGGTACTTCTGAAGCCAATCCAGATTCATGTGTGAACCGATCCAGAAAGGCCAAAAGCGCCGATTTCCGGTGGTGTCAAAAAGGTATTGCCGCTTATTTGTTGAACAGAAAATCACAAGTTGACGCGGGTGTTTCTGAACATAGCGACCGTATGCGCCTCGAAACCGATCCTCCTGAGAACTGAAAAATTGCTTCACGAGTTCGCTATCGGCCCGACGTAAAGGCGTCATCTCACTCATCTCATAGGCCCACAGTCCGGCAAACTGCTCCATGCCGTCCTTGCTCTGGCCAAGTTCGAAATGGGTATCGCTGAAATACTCTTTACCCACCAGTGTCTTGATGAACGTGCTTTTCCCGGTGCCCGTGACGCCTTCCAGTACCGGCGCATAGTCAAACTTGCAGCCTGGGTCCATCACGCGCGCCACGAGTCCCAAAAGCATGTATCGACCCACCAGCTCAAGGTACCTGCGCAGCTTTGGCTCAAGCGTCTTTGGATCGAGCTCCAGCACATGGATAAGCCACTTGTCGATCCGGGACTTTTTGTCGCGCTTTAGACCGCGCAGCCAGTCCCTTATTGGATGAAAGTGTTTCCCATCTGCGACCGTATCAATAGCCTCGGCCAGGGACGCGCGAGACGCAGCCTTGAGGTGATAGGTGGTACTGAGCCAGTCGCCCAGCGCCAGATCATCTGATTCTGCAATGGTGCCCGCCAAGCTGCGCCACGGCCACGCTACCCTGGTGCAGGGCGCTTCAGTCAGTTCGTTGAATCCAAGACAGTCTTTGAGCGCTGGCGCTTTGCGCAGCGCCGTGATCAGCAGCTTGCGGTTTACGCCGAGATCATGCACCTTACATTTCAGTTGCTCACAAACGAAATCGACGTGGTCCCTAAATGCATCATCACCGTCCCCAGCCTCAGCGAGGCGATCGCGGTTTTTTTTATCATCACCACCGTTACCGCTAGACGCAGCCACAGGCGCCACCGCCGCACCGCCCGCAGGCAATGCATAGGCTGAGCCGAAAAACGTCTGCACGCGCTCGTAGTCCCAACCATCAGTGCTGATCGCGTCCGCGCAATCCCATCCGTCGTCGACTGTGCCAGGCTCCGGAATCGGCAGCAGTTGCACCGTGCATCCATGCTGATCTCTGAGGATGGCACCGATGTCCAGCATCGCCTTCATGCCAACCTGTTCGGCTGCAGGGAGCAATGGCTTGCCGGCCTGGAGCACTTCGAGCTGCAGATCATCAGGGCACGCGCTGCGCTCAGCCTTGCTCAACTGTTCGCGCTTGCCATCACAGTCGGGCCACATGATGACGAAGCAATCCTTCAGCCAGGCCCAGTCGGCCTTGCGTCGACCGTTGCAGCCGCCAACCCAACTGCACACGATGTAGACGCCTGGGGCGCCGGCGTCCAACAGCGCTTGCAGGATACTGGCCTTTTTCTCACCTTCTACAAGGATGACGGTGCGCCCCCGTGGGCTTTGTCCGAGGGGAAAGAACAGCGGCTTGGCCTCACCGTCCCACGATCTGTTGCGCCAGCGCATTGATCCATCGCGTTCACTCTTGCACCAGGTGTAAGGCAGCGGCAATTTTCCGCCATCGCTTTTAAGCACACGCACCACGTAGCCAAACAATTCGGCGTCGCGCCGGTACTCGGCGATGTGGTCAATATTGCTTTCGGTGTAGTGATGGTGCTGCATCACAAACGCGGGCGCGTAGTCGGGAACAGGGACTACCGTGGACCATCGTTCATCTGACTTGCGCTGCACCGCCGGTGCAGGCACGGGGGGCTTGGGCGGCGGCGGCCGTGACGTGCCTTCGGTATGCACAATGCCGGCCACTGACTCAAGCCCAAATTGATGAGCAAGTTCAATGGCTGCATGCGCGTTGTCAATACCGCGCGCCGCAGCCACAAGGCTGATCAGATCGACGCCGGCCTTGTCGCCGCCATGGTCGCGCCACTTGCCAGCGTTGTTGCCTTTGATG
>CAIYGK010000144.1 GCA_903925725.1 uncultured beta proteobacterium
ATGAGCGAGCAACCGCTGCTGCCGGGGCGCTCCTACTGGCTCAAGCTGCACACGCAGGAGGTTTCGGCCAGCGTCACCGACATCAAGTACTGCGAGGACATCGACAGTGGTCAGCACCTAGCCGCCAAGTCGCTAGGCCTCAACGAGATTGCGCTGGTTAATTTGTCGCTCGCGCAGCCGGTGGTGTTCGAGCCCTATGCGCGTAACCGCACGCTGGGAGGCTTCATTCTGATCGACAAGCTCAGTTTCGAGACCGTGGCGGCCGGTATGATCGGTTTCGCTCTGCGCCGCGCTGCCAACATTCACTGGCAGGCGCTGGCAGTGGACCGAGCGGCGCGTGCTGCCAGCTTGCAACAGACGCCGCGCTGCATCTGGTTTACCGGTCTGTCGGGTTCGGGCAAATCGACCATTGCCAACCTGCTGGAAAAGCGCTTGCAAGCACAGGGCCGGCACACCTACATTCTGGACGGAGACAACCTGCGCCATGGGCTGAACCGCGATCTGGGCTTTACGCAGGCGGACCGGGTCGAGAACATTCGCCGTGTGGCCGAGGTGGCAAGGCTGATGGTCGATGCCGGCCTGCTGGTTCTGGTGTCTTTTATTTCACCCTTCCGGGCCGAGCGCGAAATGGCGCGCAGCCTGTTTGCCCCAGGTGAATTTGTTGAGGTGTTTGTCGATGCCTCGCTGGCCGAATGTGAGCAACGCGACCCAAAGGGGCTATATGCCAAAGCAAGGAGGGGTGAACTGAAGAACTTCACTGGTATCGACAGTCCTTATGAGGCACCGCTGGGACCGGATGTGCATTTGCAAACAGCGATCGCTGATGCCGTGACATTGGTAGATCAGATGACGCAGTTTTTGGACGCGAGGATCGTGGATCGCAGACATGAAACATGAATATGCGATTTTCTGTTTGGCTGTGGGCTTTCATCGCCTGCGCACTGGCTGTGTTGGTACTGGCGCTGGTGCCATCGCCGCCACCAATGATTACCACTGGCTGGGATAAGTCAAATCACCTGCTGCCTTTTGGCGTGATTACATGCCTTGGCTGCAAAGCTTTTCCGCAGCGTTTAACAATCGTGCTGCCTGGGTTGCTGGCGTACGGTGCTCTGATTGAGATCATGCAGTCTTTGACTCCCAAACGTTCGGCCGAGTGGCTTGACTTGTTTGCCGATTGTTTGGGGATTTTGCTGGGGTGGATGCTGATTCGACTTCTTGCAAACAACCGGCACCGGAAGTGATCTATGGCGCTGACGGTGCTATTTGTGAGACAGCGTCATTTCATAACTGGTGCTGCACCCGCCAGTCATAGTCCAAATCGCAGGCGCATTCAGAAAAGTCCCGCGCGTTCCCACGGCCAGATTTCCACGCCATAGCGGTTCTGGATCCTTCTCACAATCTCTATGGACAAGGCATCGGTCAACTCGTTGACGAAGAAAGAACTACGCAGTGCAAAGGGCTCCCGGCGCACAGCATCGCGTTCGTAGGTCAGTCCTTCATGCTGGTCCATCAGGTTGGCGCGCTCACGCAGCACTGCCGCCGAGTTAAAC
>CAIYGK010000145.1 GCA_903925725.1 uncultured beta proteobacterium
GGACGCCACCGACCCGTCCGCTTCCGGCAATGCGATCTCCGCGCTCAACGTGGTTGCAGCTCAGGCCTTGCGCCACGATCTGACCGGACCGCTGCGTTTGCTGCAAGCCGCAGCACCGCCATTCGAATTGCGTCTGCACCGCCGCTATAACCCGGAAGGCCTGTCGCGCTACAACATCGTTCCCGGTCTGATCGGCACCATTTTGACGATGACCATGGTGATGCTCACGGGCCTGGGCATGACGCGCGAACGCGAACGAGGCACCATGGAAAACCTGCTTGCCACACCGGTGCGGCCGAGCGAAGTGATGGTCGGCAAGATCCTGCCCTACGTCGTGATCGGCTACATCCAGCTCGGCGTTGTCATGCTGGCCGCTTTCCTGTTGTTTGAGGTGCCTATGGTCGGCAGTTTTGCGCTGCTGATGGCGATGATCGGCGTCTTCATCATCGCCAACCTGGGCGTCGGCTTCACCTTTTCTACTATCGCGCGTAACCAGCTGCAGGCGGTGCAGATGACCTTCTTTTTCTTCCTGCCATCGATGCTGCTGTCGGGCTTCATGTTCCCGTTTCGCGCCATGCCGCAGTGGGCGCAGTGGATTGGCGAGGTGCTGCCGCTGACGCACTTCCTGCGCATCGTGCGTGGCATCCTGCTCAAGGGCAGCACGGCAGCGCAACTGCTGCCCGAGCTCTGGCCGATGCTCGCGTTTCTTTTTGTGGCCGGGGTCATTGCGCTCAAGCGTTATCGGCAGACGCTGGATTGAAGGCTGGTGCTTACAAATCGAAAATTGCACTTTCGATTTGTAAGAATGATCCATAAGCCAAGTTCTCTCGCCCTCGACGCTCGCGACATGAAATGCTGGGGCAAACCCGCCGCAGAGGTCAGTGCACGAACCCCGCGTCCAGCTGGCGCTTGTAGAAGTGCTCGAAGACGCGCTGCGAGCGGCGCAGAATTTCGTCTTGTCCGAACGCGTTCTCTGGCAACTGCTCAAACAGGAAGTCGAATATTTCCGCCTTCATCTGCGCTTGCAGGGCGGCGCGGTCGCGCAGGTACTGCAACTGGTTCTTCGCGCCCAGCAGCTTGGTCAGCAGTTGTCTGGCAATCTCCTTGATTTTTCTGATGTCGGCGGCTGTCAGGTCCGTTTTTTCTTTGCACAGCAACTGATAAATAGCACGCTCATCTTCGTTCTCAAAACCCTCTGCCAGGTACAGGCGTTCTTCCGCGTTGAGCTCATCGTTCAGGCGTGCCAGTTCTTCAAACACGCGTTGAATTTCGGTCGCGTCCTTGTCGCGGTTGTAGTCGGAGACGATTTGTTGGTAGCGCTCATACAGGTTCACGCGCAGCGGGTTTTTCTGCAACATCGCCAGCAGTCGGGCCTCAATGCGCTCTTGCAGGCTCAGTACTTCGGTTTGTTTGTACGGCGTGCGGGTAAATTCGGCCTGAAGACGCACAAAATCAATGCTTGACAGGTCGTAGCTGCCCGAGCGTGATTGTACCTGCGGCTGTAGTGCCAGCGCTGAGTCCACCACCGTTTGCAGGCTTTGCAGTACCTCGGTGATGTCGGTCGATGGGCCGCGCTTTTGCAGCAGGCGGTAGATCGCGGCAATGGCGGCTTCTTCGGCGCTGTGCCGGGCCAGGCACTCATGCGGGAAGAGATTCAACCGGCGTTCTTCAACGTCCTGCGCCAGCACTTCAAAGGTCTTCTTCACTTCGGCTGAGATGCTCAAAGCTTCCCGCGCCCGGTGCAATTGCGTCGAGATTTCAAACTCCCTGGCCTGCGCATCGATCAGATTCTGCAGCGCATAACCATTGGCTTGCAGGTGGGCACGGGCGCGCGCAATGCTGGTGGCGTATTCAACTTCCATGCCCTGCTCGGGTTCTTGCAAGGGGTCGATCCTGGCGTCACCCAACGCGCGGTCATGGCCCTGCGCGAAGGTCGCCAGGGCAGCGCGCAGACTCTTGAGCATGCCGTTGTAGTCGATGATCAGGCCGTTCTTCTTGCCCGGCGCGCGCCGGTTCACGCGCGCAATCGCCTGCATCAGCGTGTGGCCTTGCATCGGCTTGTCGAGGTACAGCGTGGCCAGCGGCTTCACGTCAAAGCCGGTGAGCCACATGGCGCAGACAATCACCACGCGAAACGGGTGCTCGGGTGTCTTGAATTCCTTTTCCAGCTTGCGCTGGTTCATCTTGTCGCGGTGCGGCTTGATGTCGAGCTTCCAGGCCGCGAAGTCCTTGCGTTCGGTGGCGCTCTGGCTCACCACCACGCACATTTCGGTCTCCAGCATCCAGTCCACCTTGCGCTGCCACTCCGTGATGGCGGCATCGACTGGCTTGCCCAGCTCGGCGTACCTGGCGCTCTCGCTTGTCACTTGCTGCTGCAGTTCAGCGGCGCGCGCCTTCCATGCGACCTGGATCAAGTCATACATCTGTACGCAGCTGCGCTTGTCCAAACAAACCATCATGGCCTTGCCGTGGCCATTCATCATCTTCCAGCGGTCCGAGTAGTGGCGCACAAAGTCGTCGGCCACTTTTTGCAGCCGGCTGGGCAGCGTCAGCACGAAGCCTTCGGTGTTGAGCTCCTGGTACAGCTTTTCTTCCTGCGCCTCGCTCAGCTCACCCTCGGCCGCCAGCGTGTCGATGCGCTCCTTGATGCGCTGGTTGATACTGGCGTCCACGATCTTCAGCTTTTCGCCGTGCGGCTCGTAGCTCAGTGGCACGGTGGCGCCATCGGCCACGGCGCGCTGAAAGTCATACACGGACACATAGTCGCCAAACACCTGCCGCGTCAACTGGTCCTCGGCGTTTTCCATCAGAGGCGTGCCGGTGAAGCCGATGAACCTGGCGTGCGGCAGCGCCGCGCGCATGTGGGTGGCCAGGCGTCCGTATTGCGTGCGGTGCGCTTCGTCCGAGATCACGATCACGTCGCGCCGCTGGCTCCAGGGCTCGCGCACGCGCTGGGTGAATTTGTGGATCAGGCTGAAGACGTAACTGTTGTCCTCGGACAGCAGCTTCTTCA
>CAIYGK010000146.1 GCA_903925725.1 uncultured beta proteobacterium
GGCACGATCCAGGCAGCAACCATGTCAACGCTGCTGAACAACTACACCCTGTTCCCGCAGAACTTCATCCGTGACGCTAGCGGCAATATTGTCCAGATCGATACCAGTTGGATCAACGCCGGCGAGACGGTGACCAAAGGCGTAGACATCAACGCCAGTGCCAATGGCAAGATGGGTGAAGCGCGCTGGGGAGTCAACCTGGACGGCAGCTACCTGCTTGAGAAGAAATCGCGGGTGGTCGCCAGCGCCGATTTCGGCCCAAGCGAGATTGGTCAGTTCAATCCCAATGGCGACCCTGGAATACGCTGGAAGCATTCGCTCACCGGGATGTATTCACGCGGACCTTGGACCGCCACGTTGACGCAGATGTACCGCAGTGGCTACAAGCAGAATGTGATCTTTGCTGCAGGCTTTGTTCCGGCCGACTGGAATCCGGATGTGGATTCCTACACGCTGTACAACGCCAGCGTGACCTACAGCGGCATCAAGAATCTTGACCTGAGCTTTGGCATCAAGAATCTGTTCAACACCAGTCCACCGTTCGCCATCACCTATGACACGAACACCGGCGCCGGTAGTTCATGGGACCCACGCGTTGCGGATCCGCGCGGTCGTGCCTTCACGTTCCTGGCTAGCTACAAATTCCTCTGATACGGATTTCGATCCGGTAACCTGAACCCTTGCCCTCAGTCAGCCAACGCTGGCCGAGGGCATTTTTTCGACTATGGACGCAGTGGCAGCGTCGTGCGAGCACTCTCGATGCCGAGGCGATTGACGCAACTCACAACGATGACTGCGGGCTTGCCGAGTGTTGAATCGGCTTCCAGGGTGAGTTCGGTCTGGCTTGCTGCCTGCACTGAAAAAACCCACTTTGAGCCATACCTTTTCCAGATCGAGAAGCGGTTCACCGAGGGGTCATCTGCGGTGCGGATGAGCACGCGATCCGGCACGTTGGGGCCTTCTGCCTGCTGCAGTGAGAGCCGGGGAGCGTCAGGAACCTGTGCTCCGAGCCAGGGGGTGGCGGGTACCAGCGCGGCGGTGGCGTACGGGCCGGCTTTCAAGAGGGTGGCTATGCCGCGGCGATCCTGCAGCAGGGCAACCATGCTGAAATGAATATGGCCTCCGGCACCGGCATGCGTTCGGGTCAAACCGATCTGGCGGGCGATTTCTTCCGACTGCCATGACTTTGACGAATTGTCGATGCGGCTGGTGAAGAGTCCGGGCCAGAGGTGGCGCGACTGCGTGTTTTCACGCGCCCAAGTTTCCAGCAGCACCGGAAAAGCCTGTGGCGTCTGATCGATCAGCCAATACAGTTGCGGCGCCACATAGTCGAGCCAGCCTTTGCTCAACCAGAGCTCGGCATCGGCATAGATCTTGTCGTACTGGCTGAAACCTGTAATGCCTGCTGGGCGGCGCTCCGGGCGGCCCAGACCAAAGGGGCTGATGCCAAAGCGGACCCAGACTTTTTCCTGGTGGACGACGCCGTACATCTGCTCGATCAGCTTGTTCACCTGTTCGCGTCGCCAATCGGCGCGCGCTGACTGGCCCTTGGCGGACAGGTAGCGTTGCCAGGCTGGTTGGTCCGGAAATTCCAGTTCAGTTCCGTCTCCTGAAGGCACCGGATAGGGATAGAAGTAGTCGTCAATGTGGATGCCGTCGACGTCATAGCGGCGCACCAGATCAGCAACCACGTCCAGCGTCCGTTTCACTGCGACCGGCTCTGCTGGATCCATCCAAAGCACATCGCCGTACTGTTTGACCGCCCAGGGATGAGTCGCAGTGATGTGATTGCCTGCTAACGCCGACCTGGCGCTGGGGTGTCGGGCCCGGTAGGGGTTCAGCCACGCATGCAACTCGATGCCGCGAAGGTGCGCCTCATCAATCCACATTTTCAGAGGGTCATAAAAAGGTTCGGGCGCTTTACCTTGACGCCCCGTCAGGTATTCCGACCACGGCTCCAGTGCGGAAGGGTAGAGAGCGTCAGCCGCCGGGCGCACCTGCAACAGGATGGCGTTGAGATTCAGGGCCTTGGCCTGATCGAGCATGAGCACGATCTCTGCCTGTTGCTGCTGCACCGTCAGGTTGGAACGGCTGGGCCAGTCGATGTTGGCGACACTCGCCACCCAGGCGGCGCGAAACTCGCGTGGTGCTGCTGGAGGATTTTCTGCCGCTGGTTCATCGGGAGTCAGGTTGACGGCACAACCAAACAGGAGCAGCGAAGAAGTCAGTGCGACCCGTCTGAGCATCGTTAAACCTTGACAAACCAGCGCTGACGCCACATCAGCCAGGCAATGCAAAACATGAAAATGTTGAAGAGTGTTGCATACAGCAGTGACGCGTTGACGGGGTCCAGCGGCAATGCCTGAATGGACGCGTAGAGAACGGTCTTGAGCGACAGCAAGCTACCGTCGGCTTGAGTGATCTTGATGAGAAGGAGAGTTTTGGCAATGACACCGGAAAGGGCAAAGATGAACAGGGAATTCATACCGTAAACGACGCAGGGATGAAGCAGCCGTGCGCTGCGCCGTTGCAGCGTCAGGGAAGGGTTGGCATCGAGCAACCAGTAGAAGACGCCAAACATGATGAGCGCCCAGCCGTTCATGAAGATGGAATAAGACACGGTCCACAAGCTCTTGTTGATCGGCATGAAAGTCACGTCGAGGACCTCGCCAAGCCACAGGCAGGCCAGACCGGCAATGAAGAGCCACACTGTTTTTTCCGCCTTTGCCAAAGGCTGCTCAATCCAGCGTCCAGCCAGAACGCCCAGCAACAGATTGCCAAGTGCCGGCAAGGTACTGACCAGTCCTTCCGGGTCCCAGGTTCGCGACGCGCTCCACAGGTGTCCATCGAGCAGCCAGCGATCCACAAACGCGCCAACATCGCGTCCGGGTTCCAGCACGCCCAGTCCGATAACTCCCTCAACGTCAGTCACGGGAATCATCAGCATCAACACGCTGTAGAGGGCAAGCAGGCTCACGATCCAGCCGCATTGCTGGCGCCAGTTGAACCACAGGACGATGGGGCCGGCCAGCAGCGCGCACAAGGCAATGCGCTGCAACACGCCGGGAATCCGCACGGTACTCCAATCAAAATTTGGATAGAGGTTCAGTGCCAGTCCGATCAGGAACACGATGGCGGCACGCTGGCTGAGCTTTCTCAACAAGGCGCTTGGCGCGACGCCGGCCTGCGCCTGACGGTTCAGAGACAGAGACAGAGTCAGTGAGACGCCGCTGATGAACAGGAAGAAGGGAAATATCCAGTCGGTAAAAGTCCAGCCATTCCATTTGGCATGCGCCAACTGTGAGTACAGGTGTCCCCAATCACCTGGATAGTTGACCAGCAACATGGCTGCGATCGTGAAGCCGCGAAAGGCATCGAGCGAGAGCAGCCGGTTCGAAGTCATGTATCGCCGATTGCCAATCTCAAGTCGTCACCAGCATTTGCCAGAAGTTCCCTGGCCCGTGCGGCGCTGACCTTGTTCTTCAATGCCACGATCGCCACCTTGACCTGAAACCCGCAATCCTTCAGTGTCTCGCTCGCCAATACTTCGCTGGCGCCGCTGACCAGGGCGGTCAATGCGATAGCGCGTCGAAGCAGTTTGGCATTGGTTGGCTTCAGGTCCACCATCAAATTACCGTACACCTTGTGCAGGCGGACCATCACGGCGCTCGAAAAAGTATTCAGGGCGATCTTCTGCGCAGTGCCGGCTTTCAGGCGCGTACTGCCGGAGATGAGTTCGGCTCCCGTGTCCAGCGTGATGCCGATCTCGGCCTGCATGGTGAGCGGCGCTTGCGCGTTGTTGGCAATGCCAATGCTCAAAGCACCGACAGAGCGGGTTGCCGCCAAAGCCCCCATCGCGTAAGGCGTATTACCGGATGCGGCCAGCAGGAGAACGACGTCCAGTGCCCCCAGGCCGATGGCCATGATGTCCTTCGAGCCTTGCTCAAAGTTGTCTTCGGCGCCTTCAACGGCCTGGTAAACCGCTGGTGGACCGCCGGCCAGCAGTGCGACGGCCCGCTCCCTGGGCCAGGAAAATGTGGGGTACAGCTCCACGCTGTCGAGCAGACCCAGGCGACCCGATGTGCCGGCGCCAACGTAAATCAGGCGTCCACCCTCCATCAGTCGTGCAGCGGCAGCATCAACCGCCCTGGCCAACGGCTCGCTGGCTGCGCGCACTGCGTGCACGGCATTGAATTGATCGTCCACCAAGGCATGGATCAACTTATCCGTTGGATACTGATCGAGCCTTGTGTGCGAGGCGCTGGGAGTTTCCGTCTTCAACATGGGTTCTGGTGTCTGCTTTTTGAGATGCGCAGCACAGCTTACTTTATTCCAGCGCAAAATTTCTACCCAATTTCAACTATAAACGTCGGATGCACCAAGTCGAAAAAGCAGCAAGAGGAGTTTGGTGGTGGGTGCCATCACTCTACTTTTCTCAAGGTCTGCCCTACGTTGCGGTGATGACCATGTCGGTCGTGTTCTACAAGAACATGGGGATCTCCAACACCGACATTGCGCTCTACACCAGTTGGCTGTATCTGCCGTTTGTCATCAAGCCTCTATGGTCACCCTTTGTGGACATGTTCAGGACCAAGCGCTGGTGGATCATCACCATGCAACTGCTGATCGGCTCTACCTTTGCTTTGGTCGCCCTGGTCATTCCGATGGCGAACTATTTTCAGTTGACGCTGGCCTTTTTCTGGTTGTTGGCTTTCAGCGCTGCGACACACGATATTGCTACCGACGGGTTCTACATGA
>CAIYGK010000147.1 GCA_903925725.1 uncultured beta proteobacterium
CAAGGTGGAGCCGGCCCAGCACTTCATCAACTGGCAGCAGGATCCGTTTGCCAATTACCAGGGCCGTCTGGTTTTTGAAAAGAAGACGCGTGAGTTCAAGGTCACGGTGGATCTGGTGGTGGAGATGGCGGTCTACAACCCGTTTGACTTCTTTCTGGAGCCCAGCGCTGAAAAATACCCTTTCAACTACGAGGCGCTGCTCAAGCAGGAACTTGCGCCCTACCTGGCAACCGAGCACCTGACCAAGCGCATCAAGGCCTGCCTGGCGCGCATTGACCGGCGCAAGCGCCGCACCATCGATTTTCTGGTGGCGGTGAACCAGATGGTGCATAAGGACATCAGCTACCTGATTCGCATGGAGCCCGGCGTGCAGTCGCCTGACGAGACGCTCAAGCTCGGTTCCGGTTCCTGCCGCGACTCGGCCTGGCTGCTGGTGCAACTGCTGCGCCACTGTGGCCTGGCGGCGCGCTTTGTCTCGGGCTACCTGATTCAGTTGAAGCCCGATGTGAAGTCACTCGACGGCCCGAGCGGCACCGAAGTCGACTTCACCGACCTGCACGCCTGGTGCGAGGTTTATCTGCCCGGCGCCGGCTGGGTCGGCCTGGATGCAACTTCGGGTCTCCTCGCTGGCGAAGGGCATATTCCGCTGGCCTGCACGCCGCAACCGTCGGGCGCCGCTCCGATTGAAGGTGGCATGGACAAGTGCGAGGTCACGTTTGCTCACCACATGGCCGTGACCCGTATCTATGAGTCACCACGCGTCACCAAACCCTACAGCGAAGAACAATGGGCCGATGTCATGGCCTTGGGCAAAGCGGTTGACGAGGAACTCCATGCCGGCGATGTGCGGCTGACGATGGGCGGTGAGCCCACTTTTGTAGCAGTCGATGATCGCGACGCACCAGAGTGGAACACCGAAGCGCTAGGCCCCACCAAACGCGGGTTTGCCACCGAATTGGTGCAGAAACTGCGCACTGAATACGGCACCGGTGGCTTTCTGCACTTCGGCCAGGGCAAGTGGTATCCGGGCGAGCAATTGCCGCGCTGGGCTCTGAATATTTATTGGCGCGCCGACCACCAGGCCGTGTGGGCCAACCCGGCGCTCTTTACCGACGAGCGCGTGCCGACCCATTACACCAGCGAAGATGCGAAGCGTTTCACTCAAACGCTGGCCAGCAAGCTCGGCGTTACCGACAGGTTCATGCAGAGCGCCTATGAAGACGTCTGGTATTACCTGTGGCGCGAACGTCGTCTGCCGACCAACGTGGACCCCTTCAATTCCAAACTCGATGACGAAATGGAACGCGCGCGCCTGCGCCGGGTCTTTGAGCAGAAGCTCGATTGCGTGGTCGGCTATGTGCTGCCGATCAAGGTTGCGGAGAAGCCGGGCTCCACTGGCGCGAATTGGACTACCGGATCCTGGTTCCTGCGCGACGAGCGCATGTACCTGATGCCCGGCGACTCGCCCATGGGTTTGCGTCTGCCGCTGGACTCGCTGCCCTGGGTCAGCGAGAGCGACTACCCCTATCTGGTGGAGCAGGACCCGAGCGCATTGCGGGATGCGCTGCCGGCACACGGCGCCTTGGCGGCTCGCTACACGACCAGTGTGCAAGCAATTGAGCCAGCTGGTGCTACGCCTTATCTGTCAGGCACCGGGTCTGCCAACGAGGCGGAGCGAAAATTTCAGAGCGCGGCAACTTCAGGCACGGGTGCGATGGCCGCCAGCGCACAGAGCGCCGCACAAACCGAACCAGAGAACTTCTCCCGCGTTCCGAAGCACAAGGAATCGGCGCACTGGATCACCCGCACCGCGCTGTGTGTGGAAGTGCGCGACCCGCGCCGCGCCAGTGGCCCCAAGGCCGAAGCCGTGGGAGAGAAGTCCGGCGTGCTCTACATTTTCATGCCGCCGCTGGAATAACTGGAAGACTATCTGGCACTGCTCAGCGCCATTGAAGCCACGGCGCAGAGCCTGGGCGTGCAGATCGTGCTCGAAGGCTACCCACCGCCGCGCGACCCGCGGCTGCGGCTGCTGCAGGTCACGCCGGATCCGGGCGTCATCGAGGTCAACATTCACCCGGTGACGAACTGGGGCGAACTCGTCAGAAACACCGAGTTTCTGTACCAGGTGGCTTTCGAGTCGCGCCTGTCAGCCGAGAAGTTCATGAAGGACGGACGCCATACCGGCACTGGCGGCGGCAACCACTTTGTGATGGGCGGCGCCACGCCAGCCGACAGCCCCTTCCTGCGCAAGCCCGAGCTGCTGGCCAGCCTGCTCCTGTACTGGCACAACCACCCGAGCCTGAGCTACCTGTTCAGCGGCATGTTCGTTGGCCCCACCAGCCAGGCACCGCGCGTTGATGAAGCGCGCAACGACCAGCTCTACGAACTTGAAATTGCCATCGAGCAGATCTACAAGAACCGCCAATTGCACGGCCAGAGCATGCCACCCTGGCTGGTGGACCGCACGCTGCGCAACATCCTGATCGACGCCACCGGCAACACTCACCGCAGCGAGTTTTCCATCGACAAGATGTACTCGCCCGACTCCGCCACCGGGCGCCTCGGGCTGCTTGAACTGCGCGCTTTCGAGATGCCGCCCCACCCACGCATGAGCGTCGTGCAACAACTTCTGTTGCGTGCCTTGGTGGCCCGTTTTTGGGCAACGCCCTACAAGGCGCCGGCAACGCGCTGGGGCACGGAGTTGCACGACCGCTTCCTGCTGCCAACCTTCATCCGGCTGGACTTTGACGATGTGATGGCCGAGCTGCGCGGCGCCGGCTATGCGTTCGATACGAGCTGGTTTGCCCCGCACTTCGAGTTCCGCTTCCCCATCGTCGGCTCGGTCAACGCGGCCAGCATCGAGCTCACGCTGCGCAATGCGCTGGAGCCCTGGCATGTGATGGGCGAGGAAGGTGCACCCGGCGGCACGGCGCGTTATGTGGACTCGTCACTGGAGCGCATGGAAGTCCATGTAACGGGCCTGAACCAGAGCCGCTACGTTGTCACGTGTAATGGCCGCGCCCTGCCCCTGCAGTCCACCGGCACGACCGGCGAATATGCCGCCGGCGTGCGCTACAAGGCCTGGAACCCGCCCTCGGCACTGCATCCGAGTATCGGCATCGACACGCCGCTGACCGTCGACATTGTCGACACCTGGATGAAGCGCTCGATTGGGGGCTGCCAGTACTACGTGGCCCATCCGGGCGGTCTCAACCCCGACACATTTCCGGTCAACGCTTACGAGGCGGAGAGCAGGCGCATGTCGCGTTTTGCGGCGATGGGCCACACACCGGGCGCGCTGGTGGTTCCACCAGCCACCATCAATGTGGCGGCAAGCCGGGAGTTTCCGTTCACGCTGGATTTGCGGCGCGGCTAGCCCTTGCGCCCTGGGGTTGCTCCCTGACGCAAGTGGCCTCTCGGTTACTATTCGGACGCTGTTAGATTACGACAAGTCCGGATCCAATGAACGCCGCACTATTTTCTACCATTCCCTTGCTCATGTGCCTGGGCTATTTCTTCATGGGCTCACTGCCACTGCTCATTCTCAAACACGACACACCCATGGATGCGCGCTTCGTCCGCGGCTTCTTCAAAAACTATTACATTGCGGTAGTCTGTGCGGCAGCCATACCGATGATTGCTTTCGCGCTCATTGGTCGATTTGCATTTTCCGCGAGCATGTTTGCCATAGCGGCGCTCGCACTGTTTTTGCGAAAGATCGTGCTACCGCACATGGATGCATTGCGAATCCGTATCGAAAGCGCGGACTCAGCGGCGATTGCTGAGTTTCGCCATATTCACATCGTCGGCATGGTGATCAATTTTGTGCAATTGGCAGTCCTGATCTGGGGCCTGTTCCATTTCTCTCGGTAACCCGGTGTTACTGGTGACACCATTTCAATTACAAAATTCTGTCCCGTTGAACCGGATTGACACTGCGGCAATAATTGGCTACCGGTATCAAAGTGAATGGACCCCAGGATGAAGCGCGCTTTCCTGCATCGAACTCTTGCGTTGTTGACCCTCTTGATGGCTGCGCTTGCAGCTCCGGCGGTGTATGCCGAAGATGAAGCGCCCGATGCGCTGATCAAGCGTCTGCTGTCCGAAGTTCAAGATACGATCAAAAATGACAAAGCCATGCGTGCTGGCGATACCGCCAAGGTGGTAGCCCTCATTGACTCGCGCATCATGCCCAGTGTCAACTTTCAGCGCATGACCGCCGCCGCGGTGGGTCCGGCTTGGCACCAAGCCAGTCCCGACCAGCAAAAGCGATTGCAGGAGGAGTTCAAAATCGTGCTGGTGCGCGCTTATGCAGGGGCTTTGGCGCAGCTAAACGACCAAACAGTCAGCGTCAAACCGATGAAGGCGGCGTCCGAGGACAAAGAAGTCCTTGTTCACGCTGACATCAAGGGAAGCGGCGAAACACTTCAGCTGGACTATCGGCTGGAAAAGCCAGTTGGACCCGGCGCGGGCTGGCGAATCTTCAACCTCAAAGTCATGGGCGTGTGGCTGGTGGAAACATACCGTAGCCAATTTGCGCCGGAAATCAACAACAAAGGCCTTGATGGCCTGATCGGCGCATTGTCCGATCGCAACAAGGCCAACGGCAAGAAGCCTTGAGGCGCTGAATGTCCTGCCGATTGTGCCAGTACCCTTGACTCAAGGGCTTGTGGTCGACTCTGCAGCGGAATCGACGAAGCGCCAATTTCCTAAGCTACAAGATAGCCCGAAACCGGAAAGTCCCGCCAGGGCGACCAGAAGCAAGGGCGGTTGCCACGCGCCGCCATAGGCACCAAACATACTGGCCTTGATGCTTTCGACAACCCAGGTAAGCGGCAACCAGGGGCTAATTTGAGCAAACAAGCCGCCACTCAGTTCTACCGGAAGGATGCCACCTGACGCCGTCAATTGCACCGCGAGAAGAAACATGGCGAGCCCTTTGCCCACATCGCCAAACGCATTGTTGAGCGCAAATACCAGGAACAGGAAGGAAAGTGACGAGAGGATCAGTGTCAGTGCGAAGGCCCAAGGCATCAGAACATGTATTTTCAGGACAAACAGCACTGCAACGAACACCATGGCCGATTGAAGAAGCACGACACACGCCGGCAAGAAGATCTTCCCAATAACCTGAGCAGGCCGGAAAAAGAACTGTGAATGACGTGGAAGCACCTGTACATGGATCAGGAAAGCGGCCACCGCCGCCCCTAGCCAAATGGCGCCAGGGATGACGTTGGAAGCAAATCCACTACCGCTGTTCTCAACCGGTGCATCGATTTCCACCACGGGTTCAACTGACTTGGCCAGGCCCTCAGCACTGCCCTCAAGATTGTCAGTCTTATTCGGCAACGATTTGACCAAAAGCCCAATGTCCATCACGAGATGTTCGACACTCTGGTTCGTCCTCTGGACGGTGTTCGCAACATTGACAGCGCTTGCGGCCACATCGGTCGCACCTATACTTAGCTCATCGAGTTGGCCGTCCCTGGGAAACCTGACCAACGCGCCCTGATTGCCGGCGTTGACGGTCCGCATACTGCCTGCAATGGTGTTGACACTGGTCTTGAGACGCCCCTCCCTAGCAGCCTGCAGTGCCTGCGCCGCGCTGGCGGCCTGAATGTCTGACTCCAAGCGGCTTATCTCGACAGCAAACTTGCTCAGAATTTCAGGATCATTGCCCGAAAATGACTGACTCTGACTTGCCGAAGTTCTCAGTTCCATCACGCGCTCGCGCAGTCGCACAATGCCGTTCACCAATTCATTGATCGTCCGGTCGAGTTCTGCCTGCCCGTTCTCCAACGCTTTCTCACGGTCGGTGAGAACCTTGAGATCAGCGTTGCTCGGCAACTTCGTGTTCATGGCAGTCAGAGTGCTGCCCAACTGTCTCAACCCGGAGCTAATCTGCGCTACACCATCGTTGAGCCCGCGCGCACCAATGACCAGTGACTGAACTCCGACCGCTGCTTGCCCTGAACGAGTGCTCAGATCGTGTGCATTGACACGAAGCTTGTCCACCGCTTCGCGCAGGTGCTCTGCATTGTGTTGCGAGCCGGCCAGATTGTGCAGAACGAGTTCCCACCGCCGCTCATTCAGATTTTCATTAATCTGGCTACCCAGCGTCTCGGCAAAGTGTTTGGCAATGGCTGCGGTTTCAAAATTATTACCCTGCGAGGCGTAAATCACAACCTTCCCGGCGCCTGATTCAGAGCCGGGGACTGCTCGGGCGCTGAAATCAGCCGGAATGATCACCGCAAAGGCCATCTTGCCTGCCCGCACCAGCGCTTTGGCTTTGGGTTCGTCACCAATCATCACGAACCCGAAACGCCCACTGTCTTCAAGACGGGTCGTGATCTCCCATCCCACGTTGAACGAGTGCTCCTTGAACTGCACACCGGTGTCCAGATTGACCAATGCAACGGACAATGCGCTTGTCTTCGTGTCCGGGTCCCACACACTGGCGATATAGAGCAGGCAATACATGGCCGGCACCAACACGAGAATGGCAGCATTGAGCAGTTGCCGGGGATGCAGAAGCAAGTAGCCGGCTTCGGTACGAACAATAGAGATGATCTGCAAGAAAAATTCCATGGCTTTGCGCGCTTTCCCGTGGCTGCAAACCTCCATTTAGCCCAATTATTCCCCACAGCGACAGAAAGTTGTTTCAGACCTGTGGACCAAGTATCGCACCGCTGATCCAACCGGACTCTGCTCATGAGGTAATGGCCAATTCTTGGGGGATACTTGTGGTCATCATGATCAAAGCCCAATCTTTAACCGCGCGGCGGTGTCCTTGATTCACGGCGTGCGCCCCAGCCCCAAGGCTTCCATGCGCGACAGCTTTGTCCGCATCCTCCCCATGGCCTGGCCAGTACTGATAGGCCAATTGGCCGTGTTGGGATTTAGCACGGTGGACACGATATTGATTGCCCGATTCGCCGCCAACGACCTTGCCGCACTCTCGGTTGGCACGGCGGCCTACGTATCGGTATTTGTTGGCTTGATGGGCGTGGTGCTGGCCATCAGCCCGATTGCAGGCCAACTCTTTGGCGCTGCCAAACTGCATGAAGCGGGCGACCAGGTGCATCAGGCCATTTGGCTGGCACTTGGAATATCGGTACTGGGTGCTGCCGTGCTACTCTTTCCAGGACCGTTCCTCGACTTGGCCAATCCGACGCCCGATGTTGCACAAAAGATTCGAGGCTATCTCAGCGCACTTTCGCTCTCACTTCCGGCCTCGTTGCTGTTCACTGTTTATCGCGGATTCAACTCTGCCGTGTCACGTCCCAAGGCAGTGATGTCGATACAGGTCAGCGGTCTTTTGCTGAAGATACCCTTGAGCCTGCTGTTCATCTATGGCTGGTCACTGCCTGTACCATGGGCGGAACAGCCCTGGATGGTGTCTCCCAAGGGCGTTGTCGGCTGTGCCTGGGCGACGGCCATCGTGATGTGGTCGCAGGTTGCCATTGCCTGGCTGGTGCTCCATCGCGATCCCTTCTATGCACGTTTCGCTCTTCACCGCCGAAGATTCAATCGTCCCAGACGCCAATCGATCCTTCGCTTGTTGCGTCTGGGCGGTCCGATGGGTGCATCGATTCTGATCGAAGTCACTGGCTTTACGTCCATGGCGTTTCTGATTTCGCGCCAAAGTGCGCAGGCCGTTGCAGGACACCAATTGGCTGCCAATCTGGTGTCGCTGATGTTCATGGTGCCCCTGGCCCTGGCCACCGGTACGGGCACACTGGTTGCGCAATGCGTCGGCGCCAGGGATTTCGAGCAGGCGCGCCGCCTGGGTTGGCACGGCGTGCAGATCGGCGTAGCCATAGCCGTGGTGCTGGGTGCCTTCGTCTATTTTTGTCGGCAAGCGGTTCTGGGCGTCTATACGGACAACCCGGCCATCATTGCGGCAGCGATGCCACTGCTGGTCTGGGTCTGGTGGTTCCACATCGGAGATGCTGCGCAGACGCTGGCCAATTTTGTGCTGAGGTCACACCACATTACCTTCCTGCCCCTGGTCTGCTTTGCTGTGTCTTTGTGGGGCATCGGTCTGGTTGGCGGCTACCAGGTCGCTCACAGCACATGGGCGCCCATGGAACTGCGGGGAGCCGCCGGCTATTGGGCCATGAGCGCGGTCGGTTTGGTCGTGGTCGGGCTACTGCTGTGCACTCTGCTGACCTGGGTCCACCGACAGGAGACTCACGGGAATTGAGTGACTTGCGGAACTTGCCGTCAAGCCTTGCGTTCCAGCGCCCGACCAACTTCGCGTGGGTCCATGCCGTACATCGCGGCGAACTCGTCGACTGTTTTACCGCTGGCCTCAAAGGCGTTCCGTAGCGCCTCCTGCCTGGCACACTCCTGGTCATGCTCGGCCAAGGCTTCGGTCAACAACGCATTGGCATCATCGTCGCTGCCATGCATGAGCGCCTGATAGTCCTGGCGGCTCAGGCCGGATGACTGGAATGCTGCCAGCACTTGTTTTCGCAATTTGGGTCGCAAGTCCTGCGCGCTGCGGCTTTGGAGACGCCGAAACAGTTCCATCAGGGCCAGATAAACATGTTCGGGTGCCACCGCCGCCACAGC
This sequence comes from uncultured beta proteobacterium, assembly GCA_903925725.1. Taxonomy (GTDB): domain Bacteria; phylum Pseudomonadota; class Gammaproteobacteria; order Burkholderiales; family Burkholderiaceae_C; genus Rhodoferax. Next base: position 8,578 of record CAIYGK010000147.1, read on the forward strand.
GACACCCTGCAGGTCATGACGCGGTTTGCCGGCGGCGACGCTTTGCAGATACGCCGTGGAGCGAGTGTGCACGCCTAGCGCCGCCTTCAGGCTGGCGCGTTCAAACAGTTCCGGGTGGCTGGCCAGCAATTCCTGAAAGATTCCGAGTTTGAGCGGCCGAAATTCGGCGCCAAACAATTGCGGATAGAGTTCTGCCAATTTCTCCAGTACGGGCAACACGGATGGCCGCCGGGCGACTCGTTGGCTTGCTTCGCCGCGCGATACCGGCGCCGCCACAACGCCGTCAGGCACGATTGCCGGCGCGTCCGGGGCCAGCGGGCTTACTGTTGGGGCTGTCATCAGGGAAGATCCAGACCCAGGAACTCTGCCAGAACCGGCGTGCTCATGGCACCATCGCGGCTTACGGTCTGACCGGTCTTGAGATTCTTGGCAACGACAAAAGGCACAGCCTCAGCGCCAAAACTGTTCAGGAGTTGTGTGTTGCTCTTGATTGCCTTCTCGATGTCGGCCGGCACACTGCTGGAGCCCGAGATACCGCCCTTGCCTGCCAGCAGTGAGGCCTCATGCTCGCTCATCAAGGCACCAGGGTTGACAGCAGTCAGCAGGGCCGCAGCCTGCGCCGAACTGATAGCGTTGATCATGCCCACTGGAATCCAGACAAACTTGACCTTGCCGTGCAATGCCTGCGAGGCCTCCCACAAGTGACCACAGTGCGGACACTGCGTGTCGAAAAAGACGTAGACCGTGTTGGCATTCATCATCGAGCCGACAGCGAAACCTTTAGCCTGTGCCGCCACCGTCGCGACTGACACTTCACGCTTGTCCGGAGCGGCCGAGCCGCCCGCTTCCTGTGGTGAGCAGGCAGACAGTGCCAGGCACAGAAGCATCAGGAAAAAGAACATGGATCGATGGAGCTTCAAGCAATACCTCTTTGCAATCGGTGACGGGACACCAAATATTTGGCGGACTCAGGGCGCGAATCTTACCGTGCCCGGCAATCTTGCGCGAAGCGCTGGCATACTCGGGGCAAGTGAATGACAACCTGATCCCATCACCATCTGCCAGCGGCGCCAACGCTCTGCCGGATTTGCCGTCGCTTGCGCGGTGGGGAAATGCTGCCTCGGGACACTTTGACGAACTGCGTGCAGCGGCCAGCGATTCAGGCAGCACCGAGAGCCCCCTGACTGCGCTATGGCAACGGTTTTTTGAAACAGCGGCGGCTCAGAACGGGACTGACTTGAACCAGGCCTGCAGCGCGCTGCAGCGCCAGATTCGGGACAACGGCGTCACCTACAACGTTTACGCCGATGAAGGGGGGCCGCAACGTCCGTGGTCGCTCGACCTGTTTCCGCTACTGATCGAACCCGACAGCTGGCAGCAGATTGAGGCCGGGATTCTGCAGCGCGTGCGCCTGCTGGAGCGCATCATGGCCGATGTCTACGGACCGCAGCAGTTGCTGGAACATGGCCTGCTGCCACCAGCGCTTGTGCAGGGCCACCCGGGCTACCTGCGCGCCATGCGTGGCGTCGAGCCCGTCGGCGGCACCCGTTTGCACATTGCCGCATTTGATCTGGCACGCGGGCCCGACGGAAACTGGTGGGTAGAGGGCCAGCGCTGCCAGGCGCCTTCGGGCTTCGGCTATTTACTGGAAAATCGGTTGGCGATTTCCGCCCAGTTTCCGCAGGCCTTTCAGTCCTTGCATGTGCAGCGTCTGGCCGCAACCTACCGCGCCTTGATGCAAAGCCTGAAACGCGCCAGCCCGGCCGGCGCCGACTCCCATCTGGCGCTGCTGACACCCGGCCCTTACAACGAGACCTATTTTGAGCACGCCTATCTGGCGCGCTACCTTGGGCTGACGCTGGTCGAGGGTTGCGACCTGATCGTGCGCGATCAGCATGTCTTCCTGAAGACGCTCAAGGGCCTCGTGCCGGTTCACGGTTTGATCAAGCGTGTTGATGACGAGTACCTTGACCCACTTGAATTGCGCTCTGACTCCACCCTGGGAGTACCTGGCCTGCTGCAAGCGATCCGCGCAGGCAACGTACTGGTGGCCAACGCACCGGGCTCGGCGTTTCTGGAGTCGCCCGCACTGCTAGCATTCCTGCCGGCCCTCTCGCACCACCTGCTTGGTGAAGAGTTGAAGTTGCCGGCGCTTGCCACCTGGTGGTGCGGGGAACGTACAGCGATGGAAGAAGCCCTGCCCCGACTGCGTGAGAGCGTTATCAAGCCAACTTACCCGGGCACACCGATCCATGGCAGCTTCGAGTCGGTGCAGGGGCAAAGTCTGTCGGAGCGCGAGGTCGACGAATGGGCTGGCCGGATCCTGCGCCAGAGCGAAGATCACACTGTGCAGGCCTATGTGCCACTGTCGCAAATGCCGACCTGGCAGGCGGCTCATGGCACGGCCCCTGGACAGATGGCTGCGCGCTCCTTCATGCTGCGGGTTTTTGCTGTCTCCGACGGCCCCCAGTCCTGGCGCGTCCTGCCCGGCGGTCTGGCACGCATCATGGGTGCAGCCGCCAGCAGCACCTCAATGCAGCGCGGTGGCAGCAGCGCCGACGTCTGGGCGCTGACACGGGGTGAGGTGGACGGCACCACGCTGCTGCAGCCGCAACTCACGCCAGCCGCAGTGGCGCAGCGCAAACGCATGGTGACGAGCCGGGCTGCAGAGAATCTCTATTGGCTAGGCCGCTACACTGAACGCACGGAGAACGCCATCCGCCTGGCACGCCTGACGCTCGAATGTCTGCAGGGCGAAGAGCAATCGTCCCAACCCCTGCTGAACTGGCTTGGCAAGATGGCGCTGGCAAACACACTGGTGCTCCCGGGCGTGCCGTCCGTGCTGCAAGCCCGTCGGGTTTTCGAGCGTTCACTCATTTCAAGTCTGGGCAGCGTCGATGGCGCCACCAGCGTTGGCTACTACCTGCGCGCCCTCAAGATGACCGGCTCCAAGGTACGCGAGCGTCTGTCGCAGGAACACTGGCGTGTCATGGTGCGGGCGGAAGAAGAACTGTTCGCGCGTTTTGCGACGCCGGCCAGAGCCGGCGATTACTCCTCGGTTGAGGCTCTGCAGATTCTGAAGAGTACCAGCGATCACATGGCAGCCATCACGGGTGCCCAGACCGATCACATGACACGCGACGACGGTTGGCGTCTGCTCAGCATTGGCCGGCACATAGAGCGCCTTGGCTTTCTTGCTTCCTCCCTGCTCAGCAGTTTTCAGAGCGGCTCGGTGCACACCACGGGCGGCTTTGAAGCGCTGGTGGCCCTGTTTGACAGCACGATCACCTTTCATGCGCAGTACCAGCAGAGCCGCGATCTGGCCGCCTTGCTCGACTTGCTGGTGCTCGATCGTGACAACCCGCGTTCCCTGGCCTGGGTGGCACAGACGCTGCGTGGAAGACTCGCAAAGCTGGCTGGTAGCGCGCCTGATCAGCTTTGTGCCCTGTCACTGCGGGTGCCTGATCCTGCCGCCTGGGGTCTGACGCAACTGTGCGATGACCCCCACCTCTTTACCCTCACCGACCTGCTTCTGCAATGCACCGGCGCCGCCTTCGATGTCTCCAATGAAATCAGCACTACGTATTTCACCCACTCCATGGAGTCCGAGCAGAGCGTAGGCACCTGATGAAGCTGAGAATTACGCACCGGACCTGCTACGACTATTCGCCTGCGGTGGAAACGGCGCAGCACATGGCCTACCTGCAACCGGTCAGCAACTCATATCAACGCCTGCTCAGCCACACGCTGTTGATCAACCCCGTGCCGGCACAGATGATGCAGACGCTCGATGTCTTTGGCAACCCGCGCTGCTTTTTTTCGCTGCAGACTCCGCACAGCGTGCTCGAAGTCGTGGCGCACAGTGTGGTCAGTACACAAAGCCGAGCAGTGCCATTGAGTCGCGTCAGTTGGGAACAGGCCCGCGAGCAGTTTCGTTACCGCTCAGGCGAGCCCTTCGATGCCGCCACCGAATTTGTCTTTGCCTCGCCCTTTTGCCCTAAGGCGCCGGAGTTCGCCGCTTATGCCCGACCCAGTTTTGTGCCGGGTATCAGCGTGCTGGCGGCAACGCATGATCTGATGCAGCGCATTCACGACGACTTTGTGTACGAGAGCCAGAGCACCCACATCAACACTCCGGCGCTCGAAGCCCTGGCGCAGCGAAAAGGCGTTTGCCAGGACTTCGCGCATATCATGATTGCCTGTATGCGCAGCGTCGGTCTGGCGGCGCGCTATGTCAGCGGCTATCTGCTGACGGAGCCTGCACCGGGCACCGTGAAGCTGCGGGGCAGCGATGCATCGCACGCCTGGGTTGCCGTTTACGCGCCCGACCTGCCGCCGGGTCAGCGCTGGTGCGACTTTGACCCAACCAACAACCGCGCCGGCTGGCACTCTCCTGGCGAGGACTATGTGACGCTCGCCACAGGGCGCGACTTTTCGGATGTGTCTCCGCTGCGGGGCGTCATCCATGGCGGGGCCAGTCACACGCTGACAGTCGGTGTTACCGTCGAACCGGCGATTGACTTGGCACCGTCGCAGTCGCAAACAATGTCCGGGAGCCAGACTCAGACTCAGACTCAGACTCAGACTCAGTCTCAGTCTCAAACCCAGACCCAAACTTCAATTTCAAAGGAAAGCCCATGAGCGTTTACACCAAACTGAGTGAACTCCAGATCACCTTGCCACCGCTCGCCGTACCTGCGGCAGCCTACGTCCCCTTCGTCCAGACCGGTCATCTGCTTTTCGTCAGTGGCCACATTGCCAAGAAGGACGGTAAGCCCTGGGTTGGACAACTCGGCAAGAACCTGACAACGCTGGAAGGTCAGGCAGCAGCGCGCGCCATTGCCATTGACCTGCTGGGCACGCTGCATGCAGCCACAGGCGATTTGAATCGCATCAAGCGCATCGTCAAGCTGATGTCGCTGGTAAATTCGACCGGAGACTTCACCGAGCAGCATCTGGTGACCAACGGTGCCAGCGAATTGCTCGGTGAGGTCTTTGGCGCGGCCGGCGCACATGCGCGCAGTGCCTTCGGCGTGGCGCAGATTCCGCTGGGTGCCTGCGTTGAAATCGAACTGATCGCCGAGTTGGACTAGATACGCACAATCGCCTGTGACCGAACAGCCTGAAGCTGCGCGGCAGTGACGCGCAGCGGCGCAATTTCGGATAGCGGCAGCAGCACAAACGCTCGGTCGTACATGCGCGGATGTGGCAGCACCAGTGTCGCGCTGTAGATGGTGGCTGATCCATAACTCAGCAGGTCAAGATCCAGCGTGCGCGGCGCGTGGTGATAGGGTCGCTCGCGACCAGCGTTTTGCTCGATTCGCTGCAAGGCTGCCAGCAAAGCCGGGGCGCTCAGCAAGCTTGCAACTTCCACCACGGCATTGATGTACTCCGGGCCGCTGGATTCCAGTGGTGCGCTGCGGTACAAAGATGAGCGTTGCAGCAGCGTGATGCCATCGAGCGCCGCAATGTCAGTCATCGCCTTGCGCACGCCAGCCACCGGGTCACCGAGATTGGCACCGAGCGCGAGGTAGGCCGTTACGCTTTCACGCACGGCCGGCCTCAAACTCCAGCGTCTGGTGTCGGTTCATTGCCTTCGCGTGGCCCGCCACTGCGGCGCCGCCGCCGGCGCTTCCGAGGGGCATCGCCTGCGTCTGCTTGCGGAACCGACGCAACTTCCGGCACGCCGCCCTGCACCGCTGCGGGTGCCTTGTGCACGCGCGGAGCGCGCACCGGACGGGGTCGCTGCTGCATTTCCTCGCGAACCTGGTCAACCATGTCCTGGCGCAGGTTGTCGTCAGCCATGCTGAACTCCTGCCACCAGTCAGCCAGCACCTCGTCAATTTCGCCCGCATCTGCGCGCAAACGCATGAAATCGAACGCGGCGCGAAAACGCGCCTGCTCCACCAGGCCGAATGGGGTGCTTCCTATTCGCTTCTCAAAGCGTGGCTGCAGCATCCATATCTCGCGCATGTCCGCGGCCAGTTTGCCGCGACCCGAAACGTCACCAATGCGGGCGTTGAAAACCTCGTCGATGGCGTCCTGCAAGGCGGGGTGCGAATGTTGGTGCTCGGTCATTCGTCGCGCCCAACCATCTCGCACATCGGCCCACAGGGCGCAGGCCAGCAGGAAACTCGGCGCCACCGGTTTTCCCTCGCCGACACGCCGGTCGGTATCGAGCAAAGCCGCCTTGACAAACACCTGGTCGGCGCGCTCCACCACCACATCAAGCAGCGGATAGATGCCGCGCGCCATGCCGAGTGCCCGCAACTGCTCAATCGACGCCATGGCATGCCCGGTTTGCAGCAACTTAAGCATCTCGTCAAACATTCTGCTTTGCGGCACGTCCGCCAGCAGTTCCTGTGACCGGATCAGTGGTGCTGCGGTCCTGGCTTCCAGTGCAAACCCGAGGGCGCTGAGTTTGGCGGCAAAGCGCACGGCTCGGATGATGCGCACCGGGTCCTCCCGGTAGCGCGTCGCCGGGTCGCCGATCATGCGGATCACGCGCTGCTTTGCATCCTTGATGCCGTTGTGATAGTCGACCACGATCTGCGTTTCGGGGTCGTAGTACATGGCGTTGATGGTGAAGTCGCGCCGCACCGCGTCTTCCTCCTGCGGGCCCCAGACGTTGTCGCGCAACACCCGGCCGGTAGAGTCCACTGCGTGCTTCATACCGGCAAGCTCATTCCTGCTGGTCTTTTCGTTGCCGGCAACCTGCTCCGCCGCTGCGTTGTCCATATAGGCGCGAAAGGTCGAAACCTCAATCACTTCGTTCTCACGGCCGCGACCGAACACCACGTGCACGATGCGAAAGCGCCGGCCAATGATGAAAGCACGGCGAAACAGGCCCTTGACCTGCTCGGGAGTGGCATTGGTGGCAACGTCAAAATCCTTGGGCCGCAATCCGACCATCAGGTCGCGCACTGCACCGCCGACGATATAGGCCTCAAAGCCGGCATTCTTGAGTGTGCGCACGACGTTTTGGGCACGTTCATCAACCAGTGTCGGGTCGATGCCGTGAGCGGCAACGCCCACTTCCTCGCGCTTGCCAAACTGCTGCTTCTTGCCTTTTGCTGCCGAAGGCGATTTGCCTAGCAGCCTTTCAATGAATTTCTTTATCAAATCAATCTTCCTTGCGGAAAGTTTAGAACAGTTCAAGTATGCGCCATCCGCGCTGCATGGCCAGAGCGCGCAATTGCGCGTCCGGGTTGGTGGCAACAGGGTGGTTCACTTTTTCCATCAATTTCAAATCGTTGATCGAATCGGTGTAGAAAGTGCTCTGGACATCCGGCCAGGCCAGTTTGCGCTCTGCCAGCCACTGCTCGACCCGGGTCACCTTGCCTTCGCGCGCTGATGGCACACCGCGTATTTCTCCGGTGATCCAGCCAGTGCCGCTCTCTGAATTATCGCGCTCCAGTTCCACCGCGATCAGGTCTGTCACACCAAACGCCTGCGCGATGGGGCGGGTCACAAACTCATTGGTTGCCGTGACGATGACGACCTGGTCGCCAGCTTCGGCATGCTCTCGCACCAGCGCAAGCGCCTGCCGGGTGATGGCCGGCTGAATCACGGTACGCATGAACTCGGCATGAGCTGCAGCAGCAGAGTCCGGGCTTTGATGACGCAGCGCCTGAGTTGCGAATCGGACATAGTCGTGAATATCGAGCGTGCCGGCCTTGTAATGTGCGAAAAACTCGTCGTTGCGACGATTGAACTCGATCGGGTCGGTCCAGCCGATCGTGGTGGTGAAAACACCCCATGAATAGTCCGAATCAATTGGCAGAAGTGTGTGATCGAGGTCGAACAAGACCAGCTTCATGGCTTCAGGATTCCTCCATCATTGACTTGATCAAGGGAATCGTGATGGCCCGCTTGGTCTGCAAGGCGTAGGCGTCAATCAGGCCAAGAAGCTCCATCAGACTACCCAGATCACGGCTGAAACGCGTCAACATGAAGTCCATCACCTCGTCGCTCAGGAAAACGCCGCGCGCATCGGCGGACTGGCGCAGCACAGCGCGCCGCTCGAATTCGCCGAGCAACTGCAAGTGATGGACATGGCCCCAGCCAAGCCGCGTCCGCAGGTCGTCGCGCAATTTGAGTTCGACCGGTGGCACTGCGCCGGCGGCCAGTACTGCGCACTGGTGCGTCTGCGCATTGACGAACCAGTTAAAGGCA
>CAIYGK010000148.1 GCA_903925725.1 uncultured beta proteobacterium
AGAGCAAGAGCAAGAGCAAGAGCAAGAGAACGGAGCAGCCCACGCCAATCGGCAAAACGGTCACTCGAAAAAAAATGGGTGTCGATGCAACTGCGCCGCCGCAAACAGGTTGCATTTGCGCGGTGACCTGTGGTTTACTGAACCCCACGTAATATGGCACATGTGAAATCGGACAATAAGAGAGCGGAACCGCCTGTCAAGGAGTTCATAGAGTTCGCTTCGAGGCCACTTTTGACCGTGCAGCAAAAGCGCATTGCGGCGGGTGTTTGTGTCGCCCTCGCGCTGGCATGCATTGCCATTTACGGACAGACGCTCTCGCACGGTTTCGTCAGTTGCGACGATGACGTTGCCGTTACGGAAAACTACCACGTACGGGCGGGGCTGAGTTGGGCCAATGTGGTTTGGGCGTTCACCAAAGACACCGCCACCTATATGATGCCAGTCACATGGATAAGCCACATGATTGACTGTGAGTTGTACGGCCTGCAGCCGTGGGGGCATCACCTGAGCAGTATCATCTTTCACACCATCGGCTCAATTCTACTCTTTCTCGTGTTTTCGGGCATGACCCGCCGTCTGTGGCCAAGCGCGCTGGTGGCCGCCCTCTTCGCTGTTCACCCCCTTCACGTGGAGGTGGTGGCTTGGATAGCGGAACGTAAAGGCGTGCTCAGCATGCTGTTCTGGGCACTGTCCATCGGTGCCTACGCATGGTACAGCCAACGTCCCGCACCGTTGCGGTATCTGGCCGTGGCGTTTTTGTTTCTCTTGGGGTTGATGTCCAAGCCCATAGTGGTGACGCTGCCGTTCGTGCTGCTTTTGCTGGACTACTGGCCTCTGGACCGAATAGACCGCACCGGCTCGCCTGGCATTATGGCCCGCAGGATGGCCCGGTTGGCCGTGGAGAAGATTCCGCTTATTCTGCTGACAGCGCTCTTTAGCGTGATCACGCTCATACTGACGGCGACGCGAAGCCACCATCTTGATTTCGGCGGGAAAATCCCCTTTGTTGCGCGATGCACCAATGCCATGGTGGTCTACGTGCTCTATTTGGCAAAGACCCTGTGGCCCTCGGACTTGGTTCCGTATTACCCTCATCCAATCACGCGTCCGGTGTGGCAGGTGGCCGGAGCAGCCGTGATTCTGACCGCAATCACCCTGTTCTGTCTTCGCCACGTGCGTCGGCGCCCATATTTGACCGTCGGGTGGTTCTGGTATCTTGGGACTCTGGTGCCGGTCATCGGGCTGTTGCAGTCTGGCAACTGGTCCCACGCGGACCGTTACACCTATATCCCGCTCATTGGCATTTTCATCATGGTTGCCTGGGGCGCGGCTGACTTGGCTGTCGCGTGGCACGTGCCCGGGCGCGTTGTGGCCGTTGCTTCAAGCATGGTGCTTGTCCTGTTGACAGTCTGCTCGGGGGCCCAGACCGGATACTGGCACGACAGCAAGACGCTTCTCAACCATACGCTTGCCGTTGGGGGGGAGAGCTGCACTGTCTGCAACGATTTGGGTGTGCTTGCCTGGGAACAGAGGCGCTATGACGAGGCAAATGTCTGGTTGACGAAAGCGCTTGCGCTGGAACCCAATGATCTCAGTGTTCTCAACAATCTGGGCCTGCTCGCCCTGCGCCAGAGGCGCTATGATGACGCCAGGCTTTATTTGACCAAGGCGTTGGACTTGGAACCCAACAACCCCATTGCCCTCAACAATTTGGGCACGCTTGCCATGGAACAGGGGCGCTATGATGAGGCCGGCCCTTGGTTCGCGAAGGCATTGGGCTTGGAAGCAGAAAACCCCAGAGTCCTCAACAACTTGGGCAGACTTGCCCTGAACCAGGGTCGCTACGAAGAGGCCAGGCAGCGGCTGACCAAGGCGTTGAACCTGGACCCCGGATTTGTAAACGCACTGTACAACACGGGCGTGCTTGCCATGAAACAGGAACGCTATAATGAGGCCAAACCATGGCTGGCAAAAGCACTGGACTTGGACCCTGAAAATGTTGAC
>CAIYGK010000149.1 GCA_903925725.1 uncultured beta proteobacterium
GTAAATTCGGTCCGTGGGGACCCAGTGCTTGCCGAACTGGCTTGCAATGAGTTCATGGCAGGCCATGAACTGCGCCTGAACCGAGCTCAGCTTGTCGTCCTCCGCGTTATCCATCGACACGCGGGTGTAGACCGCGCAGCGCTGGGGTGGCGGTGGTGTTGACTCCGGTAAATCGGTGGGGATGTCGCTCATAGCCCGCATCATCTCAGGAATGCAGGTCAGCAGAGTAAGGCCGCCCCCCATCTGCAGTGACCTGCTTCGGGTTGCATCTTGATGGATTTATTCATGGACTTGACGACATATGGACTTAAAGCCATAATTGACCCCAATGACTTGGACCGTACTGCTTCACGATGACTTTGCTGATGAGCTGTCGGCGCTCGATGAAAAACTGCAAGACGAATTGTTCGCGCATGCCAAGTTGCTGGCGGAGTTTGGCCCCAATCTGGGACGTCCAACAGTAGATACGCTCAAAGGCACTTCGCACGCCAACATGAAAGAGATGCGATTTAACTGGATGGGCGAGGTCTGGCGCGTAGCTTTTGCATTTGACCCACAGCGTCAGGCGGTTTTGCTTGTGGGCGGGGACAAGGGCGGCGCAGATCAAAAACGTTTTTACAAGCGATTGATTGCTGTGGCGGATAACCGGTACAGCGAGCATCTGGCAACGTTAGATGACGCAACAGTAAAGGAGCCTAAAAATGGCAAGAAAACTCGATGACATCATGGCGGCATTGCCCGCACAGCGCCGCGCTCGGATTGAGGGCCGTGCCATGGAATTGGCCACCCTCAAAGACCTCCGCAAGGCTGCAGAGCAAACCCAAGAAAGTTTAGCTGTAGCACTTGGAGTGGGGCAAGACACGATTTCGCGCCTGGAAAAGCGCAGCGACATGCTGCTCTCCACGCTGCGCCACTATGTGGAAAGCATGGGCGGCAAGCTAGAGTTGGTAGCTCAATTTCCCAATCGCCCGCCCGTGGTCATAGATCATCTTGGCGTTGAAAAATCCTCAAGCGACCTTGGTTCGAGTCGAACTGGCCGTACCCGTTCCGCTCGGGCTGTTGCTTGATTGTTTGGGCGAACGTTTCATCAGATTCACGGTTTTTCGCGGGGCTTGACGCTGGCATTCATATTCCTGCTTGCCACCAATACTTTAAAAGCCAACCCTAACCGGTTGGCTTTTTTTTGCCTACTACCGCGTGTTTGCGCGGGTTCCTGCGGGTTCTTGCGGACTTCGGAGAGAGTCATTTCTGCCAGCAACCGGCAGGTTTTACTCTCCGTTTGCACATTCTCTCTCCGACCCACCCCACCCGTTGCAGGCCGAAGTCCGGAAGGCACACCTGTCACCCCTATATAAATCAACGGGTTACGCGCGGACGAATCAATCGGTTTTTTTGTGGCTTTGGTAGGCGAAGGAAACTGTCACGCAGCATATTTGGTTCGGTAGTTGTTTTAGATCTGTGCTTAAATAGGCGAAATTAACCTGTATACTTATAATCTATTTAAGCCTATTACAGGAGATGGCCATGCAGAAGTTGATCGTCATTCCAGCGCAGATCCGCGCTGGCAGAGCACTACTCGAGTGGTCGCAGGATGAACTCGCCAAGGCGGCCGAAGTGGCGCTCACGTCTGTCCGTGATCTCGAAAGTCAGAAGCGCGCTGCCGATAGCGGAACAGCGGCCGCAGTTCGTCGCACCCTGGAGAACGAGGGCATCGAATTCCTGCCCGGCACCGCACAAAACGGCCCGGGCGTGCGCTTGTTCGGCAGCCGCCCGAACTTGGTCCGGCGGCCGACGACGATGACCAAATGGGACGGGATGCCGTTCACGATTGAATGGCAAGGTAAGGAAGTGACGGTGTTCCTAGCCCGCGAGGCGATCGAAGATCTCGGCCGCCATACTGGTACTGAAGACGACGCCGTATATCTGAAAACTTTCGACAAGTTTCGCGGCGGTATCCTCGACTGCGTGCGCGCCGCGCTCGCCGAGCCGGAGAATTTTGATCGGCAGGGAAACCTTCGCGTGACCGGCGTCTACCTTCGCGAGTTGGCCTGACCCATGAAAGCGATTGAAGAACTGCTCAAGGAATACCTTGCAACATGTTCGCCCGAAACAATCGCTGCCACAAGGACGAAAGTCGAGGGTGGCAATGCCTGATCAAGTGACTAGGAACAATCACTATGTACCTCAGTGGTATCAACGTGGTTTTCTCAAGTCTGGCCAGTCGCATCTGTACTACCTTGACATGTCGCCGGAGCAGAAGTTGCTGCCGGATGGACGAATTGTTGCGATGAGCGCCGAGCACAGGTGGGGGCCAAAGAGCTGCTTTTACGAGTACGACCTCTACTCGTCGCATTTCGGCTCGGTGGTGAACGACGAAGTCGAGAAGTTCCTTTTTGGCTCCATTGACGTCAGGGGTACCAAGGCAGTTCGCGCGTTTGCTGGTGGAGACTTGTCGGCGATGCACGACTCGTTCCAAGACTTCTTCGAATATCTGGACGCTCAGAAATTGCGGACTCCCAAGGGCTTGGACTGGATCAAATCGCGCTACTCGTCACTTGACCAGTTGCAACTTATGCAGGAAATGCAAGGTCTGAGGTTCATGCACTGCACCATGTGGACCGAAGGGGTGCGCGAAATCGTTTCGGCCGAAGATTCGGACGTTAAATTTATCTTGAGTGACCACCCTGTGACCATTTACAACGCAGCGGTGCCGCCGACGTCACCCGAGTGTTCGTACCCGGAGGATCCGTCCATTGAATGGATTGGCACGCAGACGGTCTTCGTGCTTGATGCCAACACCTGCCTCATTCTGACGAACTTGGAATACGCGAAGGACCCGAAGGCAGTCAATCTCACCTCGCCCCGAGCTCACGCCAGGTATCGTGGGCAGAGCCTCGCGCGTACTGATGCATTCATTCGCACACGTAAGCTCTCACGAAACGAAGTTGTCTCCATTAATTACCTGCTCAAGAGTCGTGCACGTAGATATCTTGCTGCGTCCAACAGGGAGTGGCTGTATCCTGAGACATATTTGACCGGTGCATGGCAAGACATCGCGCAAGTACTGCTTCCAAAGGATGAACTCTGGCGATTTGGCGGTGAGATCTACGTAGGGTACGCGGACGGCTCAACTCACTACCAAGATGCCTTTGGGCGCACCTCTGGAGCTCACGACTACTTGAGGCGCAAGAATCGCAAGACAGACCTTGGTCCGAACGATACCTGTGGCTGCGGAAGTGGCCGAAAGTTCAAGCATTGCTGCAAGGATCTACCATTAGCCGACCGTCCAACATGGGATGTCTACGGCATTCGCGAACGCAATCTCATGTTTTGCCATGCGGTGCAGGACACCTTGGGCCTGAAGTCAGGAAAGACTTGGGATGATGTCCGACGTGAGCTGAGCGACGAACAGGTTAAGCGTATTCACGAGGCGTTCGCCAGCCTTTGGCCAGAGGACACGGACCTGTCGGATTTACTGCCCAGGCCCAGGAAAGGGACGTTTCGGGCTGTTTACCTGGGTGCATCCGATCCACGCACGGTCGAAGCTACGGTTCTTGGATGGCTCCCATACTTCGAGCAGGTGGTTATCGCCCATCCCTTCATCAATCCACTGCGCATTAAGCCAGAGTTCAGTCCAACGAAATCTCCCTCACAGCACAGGGCACAGACGCTGAAGAACGTGCTTCTGTTGTTGTTGCTGGAGCCTTACATTCAGGCCGGTTATGTGCATCTCATTCCCGACCCAGGGGACTTCAACCCGCACTTCGGCATGTCGGCGCTTCAAATGGCGGAGCAGCGCACTGCGGGCTGGAAGCCGGATCGAAAGAGCTTGGGTCGGCTGGAGATGCTGGCCAAAGACGATCACCAACGGCTGATGCGGCAGTTGCCGGAGAGCTCGCTGAGACGCTTAATGCATCAGGGCATGCCAGATGCCTCGGATGCGGAAATCGACTCCGTCGTCGCATACATGAAGTCGGAGCTCGCGGCGGACCCGTACGCATTGTTGCAGCCCATCGAGCCGGGAGAGTCGGGTGCGCAGTTCTTGTATTTCAAGGGCTACAGTCTGGAGTCGGCGATGTACCTTGCATCACTTACTGGCTCGGCAATCTACACGGACGTCGAGGCCCATTGGCAGCAGCTGCACATGCATGCTCAACAAGCAGACCGAGGACCAAACACGGCATGGTCTCCTGTTGTGGACAGCCTGCGGGCTGTTAACTTTCCGATCGATATGAATGCGCAGACACTCTACGAGACGCTGCAAGCCGGGCGTTTCGGGAGCATAAAGGCAGTAATGCGGCGTTTAGTCGACGCGGTTCAGCAATCTAGCGGCACGCCACAGCCCAAGCAGATTGCACTGGAGTTTGCAAAGGCGCATCAGACCATGCAAGGCGAGTGGGGCGATATGTCAGATACGCTGCGCTTGGCTGGACATGTTGAACTTTCCGTGCCTGCCAGAGGCTTCGAGCGGAACGACGTACAGCGTTTGCTGCTGACCTTCGGCAAGGCTGAGTCTGTTCTCCCAATACCGTTCGCCATGTTGATTAACCTTGAAGCAGCCACTGCTGCTAATGACAATTCATGAGAAGGATGTGTGGCATCCGTGTGCATGTCTGATTGTTAGCTTTGTGGTCGGGAATCCAAGCGGCCATTGGGCCGATCGGGGTCGCAAGTGGCGGCTGAAACAGAAAGATTTTTTCGCTTTTTTAATCGACGCACTAACTTGCGCATTGACCGTTCTACATTAGCCGACTTCGCTGCTCCTCCCAAAGCGCAGGCGGATCCACAGCAAGATCAAACAGCGTCAGGTGATCCGGCAGTGCATCCTCCAGAATCGCCTCGACGATGTCCGGTGCCAGCGTGGTCAGATTCACCATCCGGCTGACGTAGCTGTTGTCGATTCCCTCCAACGTCGCAATTTCCGTCAGGTTCTTCACCTTACCGGACTCCAGCATGGCCAGCCATCGGTGCCCCCTGGCCAGCGCCAGTTGCAGCGGTGTGGCCGCAACGTCCCACGGCCGCAGCAGTTTTCCCGGCTGACCCGATTGCCCGTTAGGCAGCGTCATTTGTTTTCGTCCGCTGCGGCGTTTGATCTGAATCGGTACCGACAGCGTGATCCGTCCGTCGCTGGACTGGATCACTTCCGTGGTGCCAGTCGATCTGATTTGAATCTCGCTCATGCCATTGCCTCCGCTGCCAATTCCGTGGCTGGCTCGGGTTGCAGTTTCTTGTGATGCAACTCAAGCACCAGTCGCTGGATACCTGTGGGATGCAAATCCATCGACATGTTGTTGGGCGATACATTCACCTGGCGAACCAGCAACCGCACAATCCGCATCTGCTCGGCAGGGAATAGTTGGTCCCAGACATCGTCGAGCCGCTTCATGGCCACCGTGACAATGGCCTCGTCCAGGGTTGAGTCGTATTTCTGGGCCTGCGGCAGAACATCTCTGACCACATCCGGTGAGCGTAAATGGCCGCGCAATTGCTCCAGCACCGCCGACTCCAGCTCTGCTGCAGGCATACGGGGCAGGCCAGATGCACCAGCGTGCTCCTTGATGTCGCGCTGGGGCACGTAGTAGCGGTAGCGCCGACCGTTTTGTTTGGCTGTTTGAAATGGCGACATCGCGCGGCCGTCGCTGCCAAAGACGATGCCCTTGAGCAGGTACTGCGTTGCTGCTCGGGTGGTGGTGGCCCGCAC
>CAIYGK010000150.1 GCA_903925725.1 uncultured beta proteobacterium
ATGTTGGCGGTGCTCGACGGGGTGCGCGATGAATCAAGCAAAGACGCGGCTGTGCGTCTGGTGTGCGAGCCCAAGACCAGCCGGATAGAGCAGCAGGAACTCATTACCACGCTGCTGGCCCACACCAGCCTGGAGACATCGTCGCCGGTCAACCTGACGGCAGTAGGACTGGATGGCCGCCCGACCCAGAAGTCTTTGCGGCAGATGTTGTTTGAGTGGACCGAGTTCCGTCAGATAACAGTCGAGCGCCGCTCGAAGCACAGGCTGGCCAAGGTGCTTGACCGCATCCATATTCTCGAAGGGCGGCAGACGGTCCTGCTCAACATTGACGAAGTCATCGCCGTGATTCGCCAGTCGGATGAACCCAAACCTGCGCTGATTGCCCGCTTCGGTTTGTCGGAGCGCCAGGCCGAGGATATTCTGGAAATTCGGCTGCGCCAACTGGCTCGACTGGAAGCCATCAAGATCGAGCAGGAGCTTTCGACTTTGCGCCAGGAGCAGGAAAAGTTGCAGGAAATTCTGGCCAGCCCGGCGGCGCTGCGCCGGCTCATGATCAAGGAAATCGAGAGTGATGCCAGGACATTTTCCGATCCGCGTCGAACGCTGATTCAGGCCGAGAAGAAAGCAGTTCTTGAAGTCCGCGTTGTGGACGAACCGGTGACCGTGGTTGTCAGCGAGAAGGGCTGGGTGCGCGTGCAAAAAGGGCAGGGGCATGAGGCCGCGAGTTTTGTCTTCAAGGCAGGTGACGCTTTGTACGCCACCTTTGAATGCAGAACCGTCGATACCCTGCTGGCATTTGGCAGCAACGGACGCCTCTACTCGGTAGCGGTAGCGCAACTGCCGGGCGGGCGTGGCGATGGGCAACCGATCACCAGTCTGCTGGAACTGGAGAGCGGTACCCAATTGTTGTATTACTTTGCCGGTCCGGCACACGCCCGTCTCCTGCTCAGCAGTTCGGGTGGCTATGGGTTTATTGCAACGGTGGATGACATGATCTCCAGACTCAAGGCCGGCAAGGCATTTGTCACCTGCAACACGCCCGAGACTCTGTGCCGACCGTCGCTGGTGGCGGCCAGTAGCGGTGCGACGCCCTTGTTGCCGGCGACCCATGTGGCGTGTGTCTCCACGGGCGGACGGATACTGTGCTTTGAGATTAACGAGCTCAAGCTCATGAACAATGGTGGGCGCGGCCTGATGCTGATCGACCTGCAGGACAAGGATAGCCTGGCCGGGGCGGCCGCCTACACCCGCAGTGTGCGTATCGAAGGAATTGGGCGCGGCGGCAAGCAGCGTGAAGAAACACTGGAGATTCGCAGCCTGAACAACGCGCGCGCAGCGCGGGCACGCAAGGGCAAGGCGGCCGACTTTGGCTTCAAGCCGACTTCGGTGACGCGTGTTGAGTAGCTGAACCACGCCGCTCTAGAAACAGGGCGGGCTGACAAAGCGCATGCTTGTTCCACTTACTGGATGTGCTAACTCGATCGAACTGGCATGCAGCAGTAAGCGGGTGGCCTTGGCCTGAATTCTGGGGCAGGCGTAGAGAGCGTCTCCAACGATGGCGTGACCCAAAGCCTGCAGGTGAACGCGCAGCTGGTGTGAGCGGCCGGTCACGGGCTCAAGTTCCAGCCGGCTTGTGCCTTCAGTCTGGTTGTGGGTCAGGACGCGCCAGTGAGTCACGCTGGCCTGACCGCTTTCGTGGTCAATGACGCGCATCGGTCGGCGCGGCCAGTCCAGGGCGATCGGAAGATCAATGACTCCCCATTCCGTTCCTGGAGCTGGCAACTCGCCATCAACGATCGCCAGATAGCGCTTGTTGACTTCGCGAGTGGCAAAGGCGGCGTTCAATACTCTCTGCGCTGCAGCGCCGCGCGCCATCACCATGAGACCTGAAGTGGCCATGTCCAGACGGTGAACCACCAGCGCATCGGGGTAGCGGCACTGTACGCGTTGGCTCAGGCAATCCTGCTTGTCTGCACCGCGTCCGGGCACCGATAGCAAACCGAAAGGTTTGTCCAGCACCAGCAGCGCGTCGTCCGCGTAGAGCACTGCGAGTTCATCGCTCAACTCGCGGTGCCGATTTCTGAACGTCAGTTTTTACCCGGAGCATTCTTCAGTTTGCCGCGCACCGGTACCACCGTGGTGATGGTGGGTCGTACCGCATCAGGAGACACCGGTTTCGGTGGTGCCGTGTCCTTCTTCGGTTTTTTTACCATCTTGTTGTTTTGCTGACCTTTTGCCATTTTTTGCTCCTGAAGTTGAAGAATTCGTTCGCTGCAGAAGGGAGTGAACCGCATGATTATCGGTGGCGTTGCAGAAATATTTCTAATCTGTTGGCA
>CAIYGK010000151.1 GCA_903925725.1 uncultured beta proteobacterium
ATGTTGGCGCCCGAGCAAAACACCTTGTCTTTGGCGCTGGTCACGACTACGGTACGGACTTCCGGATGCTCGAAGCGGATGCGCGAAACAGCATCGTTCAACTCAATGTCCACACCCAGGTCGTAGCTGTTGAGCTTGAGTTTGTAGCCCGGGCGCAGGCCGGCGTCTTCATCAAAATCAGCCTTCAGCGTAGCCACCGGGCCATCGAAGCTCAACTTCCAATGCCGATAGCGGGAAGGTTCGGTCTGGTATTCGACGCGGCTGGAATAGGTCACGGACAGTTCTCCTTGATCTGACGCAAAAAAGTGCATGTACTACACCCTCTAACAGGCATGATAATGCATCTTTCAAATGTTTGCAGCACTATGCTTCACATCACCCAATAAGGTTGGGCATGCTTGGCTGCGCGGGCAAAGGAGTGAATTGAACCGCTGGCTACCGGATCGGTACCGCAGCGCCAATCCCGCCAAGTTTCAAATGATCAACAAGGGCTTGCACCAGGCGCACGGAGCAGTCTGCGGTGATGAAGCGATCCGGACAATCACACACGCACCGCACGCAGGCGCAGCGAGAACTCCTGCAGCGCAGCAATACCACTGGCCTCAGCGTGGTGGCACCAAGCCTGCAGTTCGGCAGCGAGTTGCTCGCGCGTGTGCAAGCGGTTCAGCCAGAGCTGGCGCAATTCTTCACGCATCAGCACCATCTTGTCGAGTACCGGCGAGGCGGCACGCGCCAGCACCAGTTGCGCTGCGACAGCGGGTGGCACCTTTTCACTGTCGCGGTGCAGCCAGCGCTGCGCTGCCTTGATGACGCTGGCATCCGCGCTGCGTTCCCGCATCACCTGCAGTTCGGCCTTGAAAGTGCGCCGCATGTCCTTGGCGTAGGCCGCCATGATCTCGTAGCGGTTCAGGATCAGGGCTTCGAGTGTCTTCTCGTCGGCCACCGCGCGCACCTCGCCAAACGCGAGTTTGGGTGGCGTCTTTTTGACAGTGGCCAGCCGCAGTTTCTGCAGCAGGCTGATGTACATCCAGCCGATGTCGAACTCATAGGGCTTGACCGAGAGCTTGGCCGAGGTCGGATAGGTATGGTGATTGTTGTGCAGTTCCTCGCCAGCGATCAGAATGCCCCAGGGCGAAATATTGGTGCTGGCATCGGGCGCTTCAAAATTGCGATAGCCCCAGTAGTGCGCCGCACCGTTGATGATGCCGGCCGCCATCACTGGCGTCCACGCCATCTGCAGCGCCCACACCGTCAAGCCGGCAGCGCCAAACAAGGCCAGGTCGATGGCGAGCATCAGGACCACACCGTACCAGGAAAAACGGCTGTAGAGATTGCGCTCCAGCCAGTCAGCGGGCGTGCCGTGGCCATAGCGGGCCAGCGTTTCGGGCTTGACGGCCTCGGCACGGTACAACTCATAGCCCTGCAGCAGCACGGTTTTGATGCCGTGAATATGCGGGCTGTGTGGGTCTTCGGGCTGTTCGCATTTGGCGTGGTGCTTGCGGTGAATCGCAGCCCACTCCTTGGTTACCTGCCCGGTCGTGAGCCAAAGCCAGAAGCGAAAGAAATGCGATGCAATCGGGTGCAGATCGAGCGCACGGTGCGCCTGGTGCCGGTGCAGGAACACCGTCACGCTGATCATGGTGACATGGGTAATGGCCAGCGCAAACAGCACAATCTGCCACCAGGCCAGCGACCACAGCCCGTGGGCCAGCCAGTCCAGAACGGACGAATCGGATAACAACATGTTTTTCAACTCTCGCAACAAATCGGGAATCAGCTTTTCTGCCAGACAGCGGCAAAGAAACCATCGGTCTGGTGCAGATGCGGCCACAGGCGCAGGTAGCGCAGGCCGTTTTCACCACCGCTGCACAGCGTCGCCGCCGCTTCCACTTTCAGGCCGGCCAGCACCTCGCCCACATCGAGCGGCGCAAAGCCCGGGTTGGCCTCGGTAAAGGCCTGCGCCACGGCCTCGTTTTCCTGCACCAGCATGCTGCAGGTGGCATAGACCAGGCGACCGCCGGGCTTGAGCAGGCGCGCAGCGCTTTGCAGGATGGCGGCCTGCGTCACGGCCATTTCTTCCACCAGTTTGAGGTTCTGCCGCCACTTCAGGTCCGGGTTGCGACGCAGCGTTCCAAGACCGGAACAGGGCGCATCGACCAGCACCCGGTCAATCTTGCCGGCCAGACGCTTGACGCGATCATCGCGTTCACCGGCACGGGTGACGCAACACCCGCAACCGATGAAAAGAAATCCAAGAAAGGAGGTAAGTGAAATGCAATGGCCAGAATTTGAAGGTAAGGTCAAGATCCCGGTGGGTCACTATTCATTCAGGATGAACGTGGAGCCGAAACTCGAAGCCTTCTCCTATAAGGACCAGGCCGGAATAGCGAAGTCGGGGCGCAGAATTGTAGTTTACGCCATCGGGCTCAATGATGCTGGCGAGTTCTCCGTCGTTGATCGTATCACCGCATGGGAACAGCGATACGCCGATCTGTTGCAGGCGTTAGGCATTGAGCATGGCCGCGACCTCGTAATGGCCGGCAGCCGCTTCGAGGCC
>CAIYGK010000152.1 GCA_903925725.1 uncultured beta proteobacterium
GTCGATTTCGCCGGCGGCAATATAGTCCTTGACGCTGGCCAAGCCAAAACCGCTTCCCGCCGAATAATTCCCATCCCGGACAATCTGCGCGCGTGGCTTTCCCCATACAAAGGCAGCACAGGCAAAATCTGGAAAGGCACGAGCGGCAAACTAGTTTGGGAGCAAGCAGCGTGCGCCAAACGCGCGGGCGTGACGTGGCACGATAACGCGCTGCGGCATTCGTTTTGTTCCTATCGCCTCGCCCAATGCCATGACGCGGCCAAGGTCGCTTTTGAAGCCGGAAATTCTGCCGCAATGGTTCACCGCCATTACAAGGCGCTCGTGACTGAGCAGTCCGCGCGGGAATGGTTCGCCATCATGCCACCAGCCACACCAGCAACCAAGCCGGTTTGACCCCATACCAGCACACCACCAGCAACAATCAAACCGCGCCTGGGCGATCCTGGCGCGTTTTTTATTGCGCCGGTCGCCACATAATAGGGATTGGCCAGTTTTGGTCGGGTTGCAATCCAGCCCGGCTTGGGCCATCGTAACACGATGGATTCAAACAGTAACACGACACCAACGGACAGCATCAGCTACCAGCACCAGCTACCAGCACCAACTTGGAAGAAGAGGATCGGCATTCAACAGAAGGTTCAAGCCGCAACGCTTCAACGACTTCTTTACGATGCTGCCTTGAGTCTTAAACAGTCCTGCACAAAAGACGGTGTGTTCATTGTCACACGGGACGAAGCTGTGGCACTATCGCAGGTTGTGCGCTCGTGGGATGTCGCTCGTGACGCTCTCCGCGTCCTGCGCGGCAAAGGTCTGCCCGCCAGCGTCCGTAGCAAGGCAGGCCGATCCACGGCCCAGCCCCAGCCTATTGAACCGGTCTAGTTGTGGCAAGCGTGTGGCAAAGCTGGTGGTGTGTGGTGCTTTCCCTTTGTTTTCAACGGTTCGCTTTGGTTTGACAATCCAAACACAAGGAATCTCTTTTGCCGGGTGACCGTCCCCGCCCCGTGGCCACCCGGCCCCGCGTGGCGCGCGCCGGGTCCCCTGATTCAATTGGAGGGAGTTCCAGAGCATCAGCCCGGTTCAATCCGGCTCTACCCCTGGTGGGGTGGTTCCGGCGGGTGCGGTGTAAGCGGTTTCCCAATGGCCGGGTTCCTGCCCGCGCCAGGCGGTGAAGGCGATGGCGGTGGCCTCGTCCGGGATGGTCTGGCCGCACTGGTCGCATTTCAGATTTTCCAATTGTTCAGTTTTCCGGCTTACAAGTTTTCCCTTATCGTATTCGGAAATGGTGATGGAATGATCGGCTGGTTTTTGGGCGTAGATCGTCACCAGCCGGAAATGCCAGCCCATCATCCGATCTTCGAGGGTGATGGGCTGGCGCGCGAATTTTTCGCAATGCTGGCAATAGATTCGGCGGATGGCCATATATATTATTCAGTGGCAGCCTTGTGCCACCCACATTTCCAGGGCGGTAATTGGAGGGAGTATCGGGTCAATTTTGTTGGACTTGGTTCTGTTTACGGACGGAGGCTTGAACGGCCAAAAGGCGGTCGTA
>CAIYGK010000153.1 GCA_903925725.1 uncultured beta proteobacterium
ACCGAACAGGCCTACAACAATCCCATGTTTGTCGAGGATGTGGTGCGCAAGGTAGCAGTAACCTGCCTGGCCCACCCGGACATCACCTGGTTTTCCGCAGGGGTTGAGAGCTTTGAATCCATCCATAAACACAGTGCCTACGCCTATGTGGACAGTGAAGATATCCGCTGAATTATTTCAGGTTAAATTACGCAGGTCGAAAACAAGGATTACCCCATCCGCCTCCAGCACCAGGGCACAAAGTCCCCGCAATTGGGTGCGTGCAGCGACCAGATCGGGCAGCGGATGGATAGCAGCAAATTCAAGTTCACGCAATTCCACCGGCGCGGTAACGGAGAATTCGACATCGGATTCGGGCAGACGGATGGTCAAGACCTGGCGGTGCGAGCATGCTTTGTTCTGTTCCGGCAGCCCCAGCAGAGAGTCAATCTCCGGACAGGTCTCACTGTCTTCACCGGGAAGCGTCCGCAAGGCGAGCACCTGAAGCGCCTCCACGGCGCAGCGCTGCCCGCCGGCAAAGAAGGTCACTACCTTCAATGTAGCGCTGGAGGCTGGGGGCAGCGCATTACCAGGATCACCCAACACCTTGCTCATCCCAGTCCGTGACTGTAATCGGCGAAGATACGGTCCAGATCGAGCACTGTCACCGTTTTTTCCTTAAACCGCAAGATACCGGAAACAATCACGCGCAGATGCTCCGGCAGAGTAGTTGGCGGCTTGTGGATATTGCTCAGCAGGACATCAACCACATCAACCACCGTGTCGACACGAATACCACTGCTCATACCGGCGCCGCGCCCGAGCAGGTACGAGGACGAGG
The DNA here is from genome assembly GCA_903925725.1 of uncultured beta proteobacterium. Lineage (GTDB taxonomy): Bacteria > Pseudomonadota > Gammaproteobacteria > Burkholderiales > Burkholderiaceae_C > Rhodoferax. Next base: position 821 of record CAIYGK010000153.1, read on the forward strand.
AAATATCCGCAGATGCGGGCAACTGCAATACTTCGTGGAGGCTGATCACTGATTCGATATCGCCACGAACGTTGATGACGCCTTCCAGGGATGGCGGACAACCGGGCACGAAAAAGACATTGACCTGGGACAGTATTTCCCTGATCTTTTCACCGTGGAAGGCAAACCAGTCACCTTGCAGCTCAAAGACAACCAGCTTTGCCATCGGTTCATCCACATTGACAACTTCGCGATTGGCTTCGCGGCGCTGGCTCAGAACCTGGTCGAGTGTAAGCTCTTGCTGACTCATCTGGTCTCCTCCGAAATCAGCCTATTCATTATTGGCGACCACGCGATTGCGGCCCGTATTTTTGGCTTGGTACAAAGCACGGTCAGCCATTTCGCGCAGGGACTTCATGTCCTTGAATTGCGGAAAGGCGGCAACACCACCACTGAAGGCGCAGGAGAACTCAACCTCGCCCGCATGAAAACGTATCTTTGCAAAATCCTCACGCAACTGATCAATGATCAGGGTAGCTGCCTCCAGCGTAATGCCCTGCAGGATCACAGCGAATTCCTCGCCCCCATAGCGTCCGACGATATCGGAGTTACGTAACCGCTGTTGCAGTAACCGCGCCAGTGCCAGCAAGACCTGGTCACCGACCGGGTGACCATAGGTGTCGTTGACCGCCTTGAAGCGGTCAACATCAATCATGGCAAAGCACAGCTTCTCTTGCTGGCGGCCCGCATTGGCAATGGCGTTCTCAAGCATCTGGGTGGTCGTGGAGTGGTTAAAGAGGCCGGTCAGACTATCGCGCACCATCAGCATGCGCAGCGCCCGCATGCGTTCGGCACGAATGGCCACAGCGGCAACCAGATCCTCCGGCTGGATCGGTTTGGTGAGAAAGCCTTCGGCGCCTACCCGCATGGCGGAAAACTGCTTGTGCTTGTCGGTTTCACTCGACAGGAAGACGATGGGCAGACCGAAATAGTCCGGCACCTGGCGCACCAGTTTGGCCAGGTCGCGACCGTTGCATCCGGGCATATACATATCCATCAGCACCAGATCAGGACGAAATAGATGCAGAACTTCGAGCACCCGCTCCGGCTTGTGCACCTGAAAGGTAATCATGTGCGCCTCCTGTAGGATCAGGCTGTGGTAAGCGGCAATGACCGGCTCATCATCCACCACCAGCACGCGGCAAGGCTCAGGTTTCTTCTGGACGGTCAGTTCATCAATGGTCGTCACCATATCCAGGGCATTGACGGGCTTATGGAAATAGGCCTCGCCACCAGCCTTAATGGCATTCAACCGCGCCTCAAAATCATCGCGCGCGGAGATGAATATGGCCGGCACCGGATGCTCCATTTCGCGCGCGATAGCGGCAAGGACATCCGTACCGCTGACGCCGTTCGGAAAAATAATGTCCATGATGACAAGCGACGGTCGCTTCGCCGCCATCGCCGTACCCAGTTCAGCGGGATCGGTGAAGCTAACCGTATGGTAGCCGAAACATTGCAGTTGGGTCGCCAATTGTTCCACCTGGAGGGGATCGTCGTCACAGATATAGATCAGCCTGCCTCCAGCGCCCTCGCTGTCGTCAACCGGTGCCAACTCGAAGCGGGGGACATCATTTTCTTGAGATGACGAGGCGCCGTGCTGACGCAAGGTCTCAGTGTTCAGGACGATACGGGCCAAGACCTCGGCCAGTTCATCCCAGAAGGGTGCTGAAACATTGACCGGCGTTTCCAGCAAACGAGCCGCCAGATGTTCCCCGCTCGCCGCGATGGCACCAAGTTCCTCAAAACCAAAGGAATTGCCGGTGCCCTTGATGCTGTGCAGGAAGCGATGCAGGTTCGCCGCAGCGACACTCTGCTTTGGATCAGCGCGCAAGATGGCAAGGTGGTTCAGCGCCTCTTCCACCCGCCCGGGCATTTGCTCGATGAACTTCTCGCGCAGTTGGGCAATCTTGTTGCGTAAAGAGGGGCGCTGTTCGTTCATGGCCGGTACCTGGTTGTAATCTTCATAGCGTTAGCATCGGGACAGGACTTCGTCTATCAGCTGGGGCAGGGTTTCCTCCAGACTGAAGTCCTTGAACAGACAGGCGTCAATTTTCGGTTCCTGAACCCGCAGACCGTCCGGATCATCGCCGGTGAGCAGGATGAAGGGCAAGACAAACCCCTGACTGCGTATCTCGCGGAACAGATCAATACCGCTTATCAGAGGCATGTTCATATCGCTGATCACCAGGTCGAAGCTGCCCTCGCCAGCCAGCATCTCCATCGCTTCCACGCCGTTTTCGGCAAGCTGACAGTCGTGGCCCAGATCTTCCAGTACCGCCACGGTCATCTCCCTTGCAAAGGAATCGTCATCCACCACCAGAACACGCATTGTGTTTACCTCCACTCTTTTTGCCATCGGATTGAACGTGTGCAACCCGACAACTCACAATTTTTTATCCAAGCAAGCTGCGCAGGGTATCCACCAGACTGTTTTGATCAAATTCGCCTTTGACGATATAGGCATCGGCGCCCACCTCAATGCCGCGCCGTTTGTCTTCTTCCTTCTCGCGCGAGGTAATAATGACGATGGGCGTATCACGGTATTTTTCCTCCTGACGCAGCATTGAGGTCAGGGTGAAGCCATCCATGTTGGGCATCTCCACATCGGTGAGGATAGCATCGAATGTTCCCGAGCGCGCCTGCTGCAGGCCATCCATACCGTCCTCGGCAAGGGTAACGTGATAGCCCCAGGCCTCGAGGACATCCTTCTCGATCTCCCGCGTATTGAGCGAGTCGTCCACCACCAGGATACTGTATGCGGATTCCTGTGCCCCTGCATGGCCCACTGCCTCGGTGCGCGACGCCTGACCGCGTGCCTTGCGCGCCAGTTCCAGCAATGCCGGCGCGTGCAGCACACTTACCAGTTCGTTCCTGCCGGTAATAACCATGCCGGAGACCATGGTCAGCCGACGCATATGCTCAGGCAACGGTTTGATCACCATGTCACGCTCGTCGAGCAGATTATCCACTGCCAGCGCCAGCTTTTCGTTGCGAACCCGCACCACCACCAGCAACATGCCATGATCAAAGGTCCCGACTGAAGAGCGGGTAGTTTTCACCAGGCGATCCGACACATGCAACAGGTCGGCCAGAGCCACGACCGGCACAAATTCGTTACGGATAATCACCGCGTTGCGTTCCACGACAGTGAGCATTTCTTCATGCGGCACCCGGATCAATTCGTCCACATATTGGGCGGTGAATCCGAAAGACAAGCCATTAACCTCAACCAGCAGCACGCGCATCACCGCAAGCGATAGCGGCAGACGCAGGGCGAAGGTGGTACCCACTCCCAAACGGGTTTCCACCGCCACCTCGCCTTGCAGGTCATCGACGATGCTCTGTTTGACCACATCCATACCAACACCGCGCCCGGAGATATCGGTGATAATGGCGCTGGTGCTGAAACCGGGCCGGAAGATCAAATCAACCACATCCTGATCGCTCAGGCCGATCGCCTGTTCCGCGCTGATAAATCCCTTGCGCAAGGCCTTTTCACGAACGGCTTCAATCGGCACGCCCCCGCCGTCGTCGACCACTTCGATCACCACCCAGCCGCCGTCCTGGCGTGCCGAGAGGGTGACGCGTCCTTGCGCAGACTTGCCGGCAGCTAGGCGTTCAGCAGGCGTTTCCAGACCGTGGTCGATGGCATTGCGCAACAAGTGGATGATGGGATCGCTGAGTTTATCGATCATTTGCCGGTCAAGCTCGATCTCCGCCCCGCTCACCACGCACTCCACCTCTTTGCCAACGGAGTGCGCCAGATCGCGCACCACGCGTCCGGCCGAATCAAAGACCATGGCCAGCGGCAACATGCGCATGATCAGCGCCTTGTCGTGCAGCTCATCCATCAACAGCTCCTGGCTCTGCACGTCATCACGCAGGGTCAGTCCAAAATGATGCAGCCGCGCCCGATGCTGCGCCCAGCATTCCGGCGAGCCATCGCGCTCGATCATGCGGAAATCAAGCAGCCGCTGGCGCAACGTGGCATGGCTGGAAACCACCTCGCCCATTAATTTGATCAGCTCGTCAAGCTTGGCAAGACGCACCCGTACTGTATCGGCCGAATTCAACTTCACCTGGGCCGGGGACGGGACCGCAAGCGATGAGGGTGTGGCCGATAGGGGAGGAAGAATCGGCTCGACAGCCGATGGCGCGCTATCCCTTGCCGGGTCGATGGCTGGCAACAAAACCTCTGCGGCCGCCACCTCCCCTGTCGCCGCTTGCGCCAGACTAACACACAGTGCCTCATCAACAGGCGGCAGGGTGGCGCCGTCTCCACTTGTCGCCAGGGATTCCACCAACGCGGCAATAGCGTCCACACCCCGGTACAATAAGCTGCCAAGTTCCGGCCTGTAGTTCAGACTGCCGTCGCGCAGGGCGCCGAGAATATCTTCGAGCTTGTGGGCAGTCTCGGTGATAGCGGTAAGTTTGAGCATCCGCGACGACCCTTTGATGGTATGGGCCGAGCGAAAAATGGCGTTGATGTTGTCGCGGTCGTGGCTGTCGTGACTCAGCGCGTCCAGACCTTCACCCAGCCGCTTCACATGTTCGCGGGCTTCTTCGACAAAGCGAGAGATAAATTTTTTGATATCGAGTGCCATGCCGGGTTATTTCCGCCCTGCCATACGTTGTTGGTCGCCCAATTTAGCGAGCTGGTGCGTGCACAGAAAACGCAATTCGGAATGCACCACTCCCAATGGCAGCACCCTGATACCGTTGTCCGGCACCGTCGATTGAGAAAGCAGCTGCAGGACGCCGCGATATTCGCGCCTGGCCTTGTCAGGCTCGCCGCCGGCCCGGTACAGATCGGCCAGGTAATAACGCGCCAGCCAACATTCGTGACGGGCATACACCGCCTGTTTGAACCAGCGCACGGCCTCCCCAATGAGCTCGCGCCACTTGGCGGCCAGGCCAAGCAGGACCAAGGCATCGATTGACCAAGGGTCGGTCTGCAGCGCTTGTCGGGCGCTGGCCTCTGCCAGTTCGAATTCCTTGCGGTTGAGCTGGATATGCGCCTTCAGCAGCAGCGAAGAGGTATCGCCAGGATTGCGTTCAAGCAGAACGACAATCATGGCCATCGCCTCATCGTAACGCTTGGCGCGGCACTGTTGTTGCACCTCATCAATGCTGAAGCAAGGATCGGGCAACGCCACTGTCGGCTCCACGCATTCCGCTATCGGCAACGAAGGGACAACAGGTGAGAGCACGGAGCGCACATCCGGCAAATTCTCGTGGTGATCCGGTGCAGCCACTTTCGCCACCACATGCCGGGAAAGATCAAAGACCGGTGCTGCTGCCGGAACAAAAGCAGAATGCTGGCCCTTGGAAAAATAGAAAAGCCCATCTTCCTCAACCAGAGGAAGCACGCCGAGATCATTGGCGATGGTTTCGGCAGTCCCGATCATCAGGTAGCCGTTGTCATTCAAGAGTGAGGCCAGATTCTGCTGAATGATGCGCCGCGTCGGCGTATCAAAGTAAATCGAGACGTTACGAAAAAAAATAATATCATAACCGTGCAACGCCGCCGGGAATTCCTCGGCAAACAGATTCATTTCGTGGAATTCGACCCGGTTACGGATCTCGTCCTTGAGGTGATATGCCCAGCCATCTTGGTCGAAGTAACGCGCCTTGATGGCTGCTGCCACGCCACGAAACGAAAATTCGTTGTACCGCCCGGAGCGCGCCTTGGCCAGGGCCTGCGTATCAATGTCGCCCCCGGTGAAGGAGAACAAACGCGGCACGTCATCACCGTATTTCTCACGCAAGGCCATGACCAGGGAGTAAGGCTCTTCGCCGGTGGAACACCCGGCGCTCAGGATCCGCAGGGGCTGGTTATCTTCTCGTTGCATCAGCAGACGCGGCACCAGACGCTCGGTCAGCAGGTGCAACTGCTCAACCTCGCGGAAGAAATAGGTCTCGTTGATGGTGAGCAGATTGACCAGATCCTGAAACTCATCGCTACTCCCTTGAAGATGAAAATAATATTCAGCGCTGTTGCCCAACCTGGTCACGGTGATGCGCTGCGCCAGTACCGTGGCCAGCTTCTCCTCGCCAATCCCTTCGAGAATCAGGCCGCAGCGCTGCTTGATGAGTTTTTGAAATGGTGCCAGGTCGATGGTCATGGCTGACTCGCAACACTGCAGGCAGAGGCTATGCCGATCATTTCCCGGGCAATTGCATCGACAGACAATACCTTCTGGACACTCCCGCTATCTATGGCCACCTTATTCATCCCAAAAATCACCGAACTGGATTCATCCTGGGCCAGCGTGGCGCCGCCCGCCTTGCGAATGTTTGCGATTCCCTCGGCGCCATCTCTCCCCATGCCGGTAAGAATGATGCCGATGCTCCGACAGCCGCAGACCTCAGCCACGGCATTGAGCAGGGCATTGCAACTGGGGTGATAAATATCCGCCGGCAATTGTTGCTGCAGGGTGATACGGCGCGATGATGTCACCACGAGATTAGCCTCCGATGGCGAGATATAAACCACCCCCGGCAAGATAAGATCGCCTTCCTGCGCCAGACGTACACGCACCTTACACAAACCGGCCAGCCAGTCGGCCATGCCGCCGGCAAAACCAGCGGAAATATGCTGCGAGACCAGTATCGGGCAAGGAAAATCGGCAGGAAGCTGGGCCAGAACCAGCGATAGAGCCTGTGGCCCCCCGAGGGATGAAGCGATGGCAAAAATTCGCGAATAACCGGCTGGAACATTTTCATGAGACGCCAACAGGGGTGGATGTGCTGAGGAAGAGAGTGGCGCACAGGAGTTTTCCTTGCCTTTCAGGCGGGACCGAATGTGGGTAATAACCGGCACACCGGCCAGCATCTTCACCTTGGCCACGAATTCGGCGGCCGCCTTCGCGTCGTATTCCGGCTTGGCAATCACCTCCAGCGCCCCGTGTGCAACCGCCTCATAGGCATTATGGGCATTGGCGACGCTGCTCACCACCAGAATCGGCACGGCCCTGGTCGCCATGATTTCCTCAATGGCCTGCATACCGTTCATCACCGGCATTTCAAGATCCATAGTCACCAGGTTTGGCCTTAATTCACGCGCCAGTTTCACCGCTTCCCGGCCATTGCCCGCTTCGCCGACAATCTCGATATCCTCGTCGTCTTCCAGGAAGGCACGCAGCAATCCTCGCGTCAGGCTGCTGTCGTCGACCAAGAGCACTCTGATTTTTCCCATGTCAAATTCCAGGAGAAGTACGGCTTAGTCTTGATTCTCGGCAAGCTTGAACTGCTGCACCGTTTTCCCCAGTTCGGCCGACATGACGGTCATATCATGGCTGATCTGGGAAATACGGCCAATGGACTGGGCGGCATGGGAACTGGCAGTCACAATCTCGCGCAACGCCACCACCACCTGGTTGCTGGCTGTTTTTTGCTGTTGCGTAGAGAGGGAAATCTGCTGGGCCGCACTGGACGTATGGCTGGCGGCATTGACCA
>CAIYGK010000154.1 GCA_903925725.1 uncultured beta proteobacterium
ATTCGCAGGTCCGTCGTGTCGCTGAGGATCATGTCGAGATCGAACATGACGGAGTGCCGCAGCGTTTGCGCAACGATGCGGGGAGGTATCCGGATTTTTGTGTAATGAGGCCGGGAATCTTCACGCTCTCAGTTAACTGAGAGCGTGAAGCGCTCGCCAAAGATTATGGCAAATTGGTTGGCCGCTTCCTTCCATGTACGCGGCGGCATGGTCCAGTCCTTGGTGATGTTTCGCAACGCCAGGAACAGCAGTTTGGTTGCCGCTTCATCGCTGGGGAAGTGGCCACGGTTCTTGACGATCTTTCTCAGACGCATGTGCAAACTCTCAATGGCGTTGGTGGTGTAGATCAGCCTCCTGACCTCCGGCGGAAAGGCGAAGAACGGTACGACCTGCGCCCACTGGCGCCTCCACGCTTGTGCAATGGGTGGGCATTTGATGCCATAGATGCCTTGTTCAAACGCCGTGAGCGCGGCATCTGCCGCCTCAGCGTTGACCGCCTCATAGACCGGTTTGAGTTGCGCTGCCAAGGCTTTACGGTCCTTCCAGGCAACGTAGTTCAGGCTGTTGCGGATGAGATGCACGATGCAGGTTTGAATCATCGCTTTGGGGAACACGGCTTCGATGGCCTCGGGGAATCCGCGCAACCCGTCAACCACACAAATCAGGATGTCTTCGGCACCGCGCGTCTTTAGGTCGTTGAACACCTTGAGCCAGAACTTGGCACCCTCGGTTTGTTCAATCCACAGGCCCAGCACATCCTTGCGCCCGCTGGCGTCCACCCCCAAGGCCAAGTACACAGCCTTGTTCTTGACCGAGCCTTCATCGCGAATCTTCAGGCGCAATGCATCGAAGAAAACTACCGGGTACATCCTGTCCAGAGGTCGGCTCTGCCACTCCTGCGCCTCGGCCATGACCTCATCGGTGATGACCGAGATCAGCGTGGGGGAAACCTCATGGCCATAGATTTCCAACAGATGCCCCTGGATCTCGCGCACGCTCATGCCGCGGGCGTACATGCTGATGACGTGGTCATCAAAGCCTGGCAGGCGGCGCTGATGCTTACCCACCAATACCGGATCAAAGGTCGCTTGTCGATCACGCGGGATCTGCAGCGCCAATGAGCCTTCGGGCGTCAACACTGTCTTGGCTGTGCTGCCATTGCGGTAGTTGACTGGCTCTCCTTCTTCAGCCTGTTGACGCTCCTGGCGTAGGTGGTGACCAAGCTCCGCAGAGAGCATGCGCTCGGCCAACTGCTTCTTGAGTTGAGCCACCAGGCCGGATTGGCCCAGAAGGCTTTCGGCGTCATTGCCCTTCAACTGGCTGAGAATTTGGTCCACCAATTCGTCTGGAAATGGACCTACAGATTTACGCCGCCTGACCTTGGCAGCCTTGGGTGAATCGGTCATTACTTGCTCCTTCAGGGTGCATGTTATGACCTCTTACACAAAATTCAGGATAGGCTCTGGCACCACGATTGAGCGGGAACCCGTGGTGCCGTCCTGACGTCCTGTCTTCTGTTTCAGCGTCTTGAAAGCGGAAGCAAGGTGACATTGCTGGCACTGTCGGCCAAAACTGCCTTCATGAACGTCGTCGCGACTGTGACAACTGATGCACTGTGTCGATACCTGAGCCCGCTGCTCGGTCGGCGTGGTGTGGCAGCGTGCACAGGCCGTGCTCCTGTGCTTGCCCTCCAGCGCGAACTTGGTGCGTGAATCGTGATCGTAGCTCCAGTCCTTCCAAGCACGAGCGTTGTGACATTGTGCGCAGTCCGGACCCAAAGTCTTCTTGTGTTTGTCGTCTTTGGCATGGC
>CAIYGK010000155.1 GCA_903925725.1 uncultured beta proteobacterium
GCTAGTCGGTTCGAGCGGGGCGATTCTGTCCTTCATCATGTGCTCGGCCATGAATCGTCACTTCCTCAGCGTAATCGCCGGCGGTTTCGGTTCGGACGGCGGCACACCGGCGCCGGCAGCAGGCGGCAGCGCGCAACCGGTCGGCGAAGTTTCGCCAATCCTCGCGGCCGAAACCGCTGAACTGCTGCGTGAAGCCAAGAGCGTCATCATCGTTCCGGGTTACGGCATGGCCGTGGCGCAGGCACAGCACACGGTGTACGAGATCACCAAGTTCCTGCGCGCAAAAGGCGTCAACATCCGTTTTGGTATTCACCCGGTGGCCGGGCGTATGCCAGGCCACATGAACGTGCTGCTGGCTGAGGCCAAGGTGCCCTACGACATCGTCTTCGAAATGGACGAGTTGAACGACGACTTCCCGAAGACCGATGTGGTGATGGTGATTGGCGCCAACGACATCGTGAATCCGGGTGCGCAGGACGACCCAAGCAGCCCGATCGCCTGCATGCCGGTGCTTGAGGTCTGGAAGTCAAAGACCTCCATCGTCATGAAGCGTTCCATGGCCTCGGGCTACGCTGGCGTTGACAATCCGCTGTTCTACAAAGAGAACAACCGCATGCTGTTTGGCGATGCGAAGAAGATGCTCGATGAAGTGTTGACAGTCTTGAAAGCCTGATAATCTGTAGGGCAAGCCCGTCGCCGACGAGGTGACGGGCTTTTTTTATTTGGAGGCAAAGATGTCGGATCGTATTTGGCTCAAGAGTTATCCACCGGGGGTTCCTGCAGACCTGGATACCTCGCAGTATCCGTCGCTGGTCGCCTTGATGGAGGAAAGCTTCAAGAAGTACGCTGGCAGAACCGCCTACAGCTTCATGGGCAAGGACCTGAGCTACGGCCAGACTGACAGTTTGAGCCAGGCTTTCGCCGTCTACCTGCAGGGCCTGGGGCTGGTCAAAGGGGACCGGGTTGCGATCATGATGCCCAATGTGCCACAGTACCCGGTGGCCGTGGCCGCCATACTGCGTGCCGGCTACGTCGTGGTCAATGTCAACCCGCTTTATACGCCTCGCGAGCTCGAACACCAGCTCAAGGACTCCGGCTCCAAGGCGATCGTCATCATCGAGAACTTTGCTGCCACGCTTGAGAAGTGCATTGCACACACGCCTGTCAAGCACGTAATCCTGTGCGCCATGGGCGACCAGCTCGGCCTCGTGAAGGGGGCCTTGGTCAACTACGTGGTGCGCAAGGTCAAGAAAATGGTCCCGTCCTACAACTTGCCCGGCGCAGTGCGCTTCAACGCTGCGGTGGCAAAGGGAAGCAGCGGCGCGCTCAAACCGGTCAAGATCAAGCCGGACGATGTGGCCGTGCTGCAGTACACAGGCGGCACCACCGGCGTCTCCAAGGGGGCAGTGCTGCTGCATCGCAACGTCATTGCCAACGTGCTGCAGTCCGAAGCCTGGAACCAGCCTGTGATGAAGTTGGTGCCGCCCAACGAGCAGCCGACTGGCGTCTGCGCCTTGCCGCTGTACCACATCTTCGCGTTTACCGTCGGCATGATGCTGTCCATGCGCACCGGCGGCAAGCTGATCCTGATTCCCAATCCACGCGACATTCCGGCGGTGCTCAAGGAACTCTCGAAACACGTCATTCACAGCTTCCCGGCGGTCAACACCTTGTTCAACGGGCTGGCGAATCATCCCGATTTCAATACCGTGGACTGGAGCCATCTGAAGGTCTCGGTTGGTGGCGGCACAGCGGTGCAAAGCTCCGTTGCCAAGATATGGGTTGAAAAGACAGGTTGCCCGATCTGCGAAGGCTACGGACTTTCAGAGACCTCACCTTCGGCCAGTTGTAACCCGGTCACGGCCAAGGAATACACGGGCACCATCGGCGTGCCGCTTCCCAGCACCTATTTGAAGCTGCTCGATGATGACGGCAACGAGGTCGGTCCGGGCGAGTCCGGCGAAATTGCGATCAAGGGTCCGCAAGTGATGGCAGGCTACTGGCAGCGCCCGGACGAGACCGCCAAAGTCATGACGGCCGACGGTTTCTTCAAGTCGGGCGATATTGGCGTTGTCGATGAGCGCGGCTTCTTCAAAATAGTTGATCGAAAGAAAGACATGATTCTGGTCAGCGGCTTCAACGTCTTTCCGACGGAGCTTGAAGACGTGGTTGGCCAGTGCCCTGGCGTGCTGGAATGTGCCTGTGTCGGTGTTCCCGACGTCAAGACCGGCGAGGGCGTCAAGCTGGTCATCGTGAAGAAGGACCCGGAACTGACCGAAGCGCAGGTTCGTGCCTACTGCAAGGAAAACCTGACCGGCTACAAGCAGCCCAAGGTCATTGAGTTCCGCAGCGAGTTGCCCAAGACACCGGTAGGCAAGATCCTGCGCCGGGAGTTGCGGGACAAGAAGTAGCCATGGCAATCAGCAAGGACGCGCCGGTTTTCGGCATCATCGGCGGCAGCGGTGTTTACGACATAGAAGGGCTGGCCAACAAACGTTGGCAGCGTGTTGAGTCGCCTTTCGGTCAGACCTCCGACGAACTGCTTTTTGGTGATCTGGACGGGCAGCCCATGGTGTTTCTGCCGCGTCACGGGCGCGGCCACCGCATCCCACCCTCGGAAATCAACTTCCGCGCCAACATCGACGCCATGAAGCGCGCTGGCGTGACCGATCTGGTCTCCGTCAGTGCGGTCGGATCACTGCGCGAAAATATGCCACCTGGCACCTTCGTCATCGTGGATCAGTTCATCGACCGCACTTTTGCCCGAGAAAAAAGTTTTTTTGGCAGCGGCCTGGTGGCCCACGTCTCGATGGCGCATCCGGTATGCCGTCGGCTGGGGGACCACCTGGAAGCTGCCGCGCGGCAGACGGGCATCAGCGCGGTGCGCGGTGGTACCTACCTGGTGATGGAAGGGCCGCAGTTTTCCAGTCTGGCCGAATCGCAGCTCTACCGGAGCTGGAACTGCGACGTCATCGGCATGACCAATATGCCCGAGGCCAAACTGGCGCGCGAAGCCGAGATCTGCTACGCCACCGTGGCCATGGTGACTGATTTTGATTGCTGGCATCCCGGGCACGACGCCGTCACGGTGGAGGCGATCGTCAAGGTGCTGCTGGCCAATGCCGACAAGGCGCGAAGCCTGGTGAAGTCCGTTGCGCCACTGTTGCACAAGGACGCCACGGCATGTGCCTGCTCCTGCCGCAGCGCTTTGCAGCACGCACTGATCACTGCACATGATGCGCGTGACCCGGCGCTGGTGCAGCGCCTGGACGCCGTTGCCGGACGCATGTTGGGGAACTGATGGCGCATCCCGCAGCCAGCGTGCCGGGATCTGGCGAGACTCTCCGGTCTGCGATGGTGCTTTGTGCCCAGCGTCTGAGCCAACTCGGTTTGAATCGGGGCAGCACCGGCAATATTGGCGTGCGCTTGCAGAATTCCTTTCTGGTGACGCCGTCTGGCATTCCTGCCGAGGAACTGATGCCGCAGATGATGGTCGAAGTGGATTTTTCGGGCACCGTTCTGGGTACCGGCAAGCCATCGAGCGAGTGGCGTTTCCATCGGGACATTCTTGCCGCAAGAGCCGAAATTGGCGCAGTGGTGCACACGCACTCGCGCTACGCTACCTCGCTTGCTTGCATGCATCGCGACATCCCCGCCTTTCACTACATGATTGCCGCGGCCGGTGGCGACTCGATACGCTGTGCGCCCTACGCCCTGTTTGGCACGCAGGAACTCTCGAACCTGGCATTGCAGGCGCTGCGCGAACGCAAGGCCTGCCTGCTCGGTAATCACGGCACGATCGCTCTGGGCACTGACCTGAAAGCGGCGTTCGCCCTGACGCTGGAAGTGGAGTCGCTGTGCCAGCAGTATTGGACCGCGCTGCAAATAGGCGAACCCAAAATTCTGTCGAACCAGCAAATGCTGGATGTGATGGAGAAATTCAGAACCTACGGATCGGGCGCCAGCGCCTGAGAGACGATGAACCAGAAAGCGAATGAAAGCCGCAAGGTGGAGACGCTCCGGTGGCGCGATGCAGGGCTTGAAATGATAGATCAGCGGGTGTTGCCGGCACGCTTCGAGTACCTGCGCTACGGCACCGCGGATGAAGTGGCACAGGGCATACGGACCATGGTGGTGCGCGGTGCGCCGGCTATCGGTTGTGCCGCCGCTTACGGCGTCGCACTGCAGGCCATCACGCTGCGTCAGGCGAGTCGGCACGATTTTGATGTCGGCCTGGAAATGGCTTTCACTGTGCTGGCCGAAAGCCGGCCAACGGCGGTCAACCTGTTCTGGGCACTGGCGCGCATGCGTCGGGTCTGGCAGGCGAGCCAGCAATACAGCGTCGCGGAGATCGCTGATATTCTTCTGCGGGAAGCGCATGAAATCAGCGCCGAAGACGTTCGCATCAACCGCGCCATGGGTGCGTTTGGCGCGGCACTGCTCAAGGACGGCGATCGTGTCCTGACGCACTGCAACGCCGGCGCCCTCGCTACGGCCGGTCACGGCACGGCGCTGGGGGTCATCCGCTCGGCGGTCGAGAGTGGCAAGCGGATCTCGGTGATTGCCGACGAAACGCGGCCTTTCCTGCAAGGCGCGCGCCTGACGGCGTGGGAGATGGTGCAGGAGAATATTCCGGTCACGCTAATCACCGACAACATGGCCGGTCATCTGATGAGCCAGGGCGAAGTGGACGCTGTCATCGTTGGCACCGACCGGGTTGCCGCCAATGGCGATGTAGCCAACAAGATAGGCACTTACATGGTGGCGGTATTGGCACGGCGCCATGGCATTCCCTTTTACGTTGCCTGTCCGCTCTCCACCATCGACCTCAGCGTGAGCGATGGCGGCGCCATCCCGATTGAGGAACGTGCCGCGCAAGAGGTCACCGGCTTTCGCGATTGCCAATGGGCCGCTCAGGGCGTGCAGGTGCGCAATCCCGCCTTTGACGTGACGCCGGCCGAACTGGTGACGGCATTGATCACGGAAAAAGGCGTCGTCAGGACGCCAAATCGTCAAAATATCGCCAACCTGCTTGGGTCATGAGTGCCTTGCCGAGGGACTTTACCCGCAGCAGAAATATTTTTGAAAGTTCTGCTTTAATTGCATTGCGTCAACAAAAGCTATTGCACTTTGAACGCACAGGGGGCATAGTGAATTCGTTGAAATTCTTTTAACACGCAACGCAACTGGAGAGTATTTATGAACATGACGATCAGTGGCCACCATCTTGAAGTTACACCTGCCCTGCGCAGCTACGTTACAAACAAGCTTGATCGGATCGTTCGGCATTTTGACCAGGTGGTTGACGTCAAGGTGCTGCTGACTGTGGAGAAACAGAAGGAAAAAGAGGGGCGGCAACGAGCGGAGTGCACCATCCACGTCAAGGGCACCGATATCTTCGCCGAGAGTTCGGATGCGGATCTGTATGCGGCCATCGATGAACTCGTGGACAAGCTTGACCGCAAGGTTGTGCGCCACAAGGACCGCCTGCAGGATCATCATCATGAAACACCGAAACGTGAGGTGCAGGCTTGAGGGCATAATCTGGCGCTAAATCATGAATCGACTTTCCAACATCCTCAGCGCCGGGCAAGTACTTGTGCAGGTTGAAGCCAGCAGCAAGAAAAGGGTTTTCGAGGAGGCCGGACTGTTGTTTGAACGACTGCATGGCCTGAGCCGGGCTCTGGTGACAGATAGTCTTTTCTCCAGGGAGCGCCTGGGTTCCACCGGCCTCGGGCATGGCGTTGCCATACCGCATGGCCGGATCAAAGGCCTGAAGGCGCCCATGGCGGCGGTCTTCCAATTGGCCGTGCCGATTGTTTTTGACGCGCCGGATGAACAACCAGTGGCTCTGCTGATCTTTCTTCTGGTGCCGGAGGCTGCAACTCAAAAGCACCTGGAAATCCTGTCCGAGATTGCGGAACTGCTCAGTGATGCGCCCTTGCGTGAAAAGCTCGCGAGCAGCGCCGATGCTGCTGAACTCCATGGGCTGATTGCCGCCTGGCGCTCGACCCAGCTGGCCTGACGTCGTGAAACCCAATGTCGTCAGTGCGAACGTACTGTTTGAGGAATTTCGCAACGCGCTGAAATGGGAGTGGGTGGCTGGACTGGGCGCCTCCGAGCGACGCTTTGACGAAGGTGCGGTGCTCGCTGCACGATCCGGCGCCGATCTGGTCGGTCATTTGAACTACATCCATCCGTACCGCATCCAGATTCTCGGTGAGCGCGAAATGGCCTACCTGACCAACGCCACACCGGATGACTGTGCTCGTCGTATCTCTCGTATCGTGACCCTTGAGCCGCCGGTGCTGGTGCTGGCCGATGGCCAGCGCGCGCCGCCGGCATTGTTGTCGATGTGTGAAGAAGCGCAGATTCCAATGTTTGCAGCTCAGGGTTCATCGGCTTTCGTGATCGATGTGCTGCGGGCTTACCTTTCAAAACATTTTGCAGACCGCTGTTCGATGCACGGCGTGTTCATGGATATTCTGGGTCTGGGCGTCATGATCACGGGTGAGTCTGGCCTGGGCAAGAGCGAACTTGGGCTGGAACTGATCTCACGTGGCAATGGCCTGGTGGCCGACGACGCGGTAGATCTTTATCGCATCAATCAGGACACGATCGAGGGGCGTTGCCCGGAATTGTTGATCAACCTGCTCGAAGTGCGCGGCATTGGTCTGCTCGATATCCGCTGCATTTTTGGCGAGACGGCGGTGCGCCGCAAGATGCGCCTGAAGCTGATCGTGCATCTGGTGCGACGCGAGACGCTGGAGCGCGACTACGAGCGTATTCCGCACGAACCTTTGAGACAGGACGTGCTCGGTGTGCCAGTCAGAAAAGTCGTGATTCAAGTGGTGGCCGGTCGAAACATTGCCGTGCTGGTGGAGGCGGCGGTGCGCAACACCATTCTGCAACTGCGCGGTATCGACACCTATCAGGAATTTGTCGAGCGGCAACGCAAGGCGATGGATCCGATCGAACAGGACGGCTAGGCCGTTTCGGCGCTCGGACGATGTGGGCAGGCGTCCGTCTTGCAATGGGCGTAAAGGCTCAGGGCGTGGTCGGCTATGGCAAAACCTTTGTTGGCCGCTACAGCGTGCTGGCGTTGCTCGATCTCGGCGTCGTAAAACTCTTCCACTTTGCCGCAGTCCAGGCACACCAGGTGATCGTGGTGTTGGCCTGCATTGAGCTCAAAGACTGCCTTGCCGCCTTCGAAATGGCTGCGGCTCAGAATCTCGGCGTGCTCGAACTGGGACAGAACACGGTATACCGTGGCCAGTCCAACATCGGAGCCAGCCTCCAGCAAGACCCGATAAACATCTTCGGCCGACATGTGGCGGCGCGCATGAGCCTGGAAAATTTCCAGTATTTTCAGCCGCGGCACAGTCGCCTTGAGCCCTGTGCTCTTGAGTTCGTCGATAGTCGTCATGGGTGCCCTCTCCTGTCGGCTGACAGAGTGTGGTCGCAGGTACAGCCGGTACAATGCTGCGATCATATCGCTACCCACCCGCTCATCCCATGTTTGATCCTTATCGTCGCAGTGTCCGCTTCATCATGCTCGTTGCCAGCAGTACTGGCTTGCTCGCTTGCGGTAGTCTGGACAGTGCCAGTAACCGGATCGTCGGCTTGGTGACACCCTATAAAGTGGACATTGTGCAGGGCAATTTTGTCTCCAAGGAGCAGGCCACGCTGCTCAAGCCCGGGGCCACCCGGGCCCAGGTGCGCGATATTCTGGGCACGCCGCTGTTGATGAGCATTTTTCATGCTGATCAATGGGACTATGTCTTTACCTTCCAGCGCCAGGGCCTGCCTTCCCAATTGCGCAAACTGACAGTCAGTTTCAAGGGCGATGTGCTCGACCGGATCGATACCGAACCGATGCCGAGCGAGGCAGATTTTGTTGCCTCCCTTGACTCCGGGCGCCAGAGCCGCAAAGTCCCCGTGCTGGAACTGAGCGAAGAAAGCCTGAAGCAGTTGCCTGTTCCGGCGAAGAAGGTCGATCCGAAACCGCTTGCGCCCTTGCCCACAAGTTATCCGCCGCTCGAGCCGGCACCGCGCTAGAGGTCAGCGTTACATGAGTGCCAGCACTCCTACGCAGGCCGTTGCTGTAGCAGGTGCGTCGGGCCGCATGGGCCAGATGCTGATCGAGGCAGTGCGCGCAGACCAGCGCTGCCAGTTGGTCGGAGCTCTTGATATGGCCGGCAGCGCTGCCATCGGCGTCGATGCCAGCGCGTTCCTCGGACAGAGTTGTGGCGTGCTGATCACATCCGACCTGAGCGCCGGGCTGCAGCAAGCCAGCACCCTGATTGATTTCACCCGGCCTGAGGGGACGCTGGCGCATCTGCGGTTTTGCCGGCAGCGTGGTATCAACTTGGTCATTGGCACGACCGGTTTCAGCCAGGCGCAGAAGGCTGAAATTGAAGCAGCCGCAAAAGATATCGCCATCGTCATGGCGCCCAACATGAGCGTTGGCGTCAACGTCACGCTTAAACTGCTGGAATTGGCAGCGCGTTCGCTGGCTACCGGCTACGACATCGAAATCATCGAAGCACACCATCGGCACAAGGTCGACGCCCCGTCCGGCACCGCGCTCAAGATGGGCGAGGTGATTGCCCAAGCGCTGGGGCGTGACCTCAAGGACTGTGCGGTTTATGCCCGCGAGGGTGTGACCGGCGAGCGCGATCCGTCGACCATAGGTTTTGCCACCATTCGCGGCGGCGATATTGTGGGAGACCACACGGTGCTGTTTGCCGGCACCGGAGAGCGTATCGAGATCAGCCACAAGTCCAGTTCGCGCGCCACCTACGCGCAGGGCAGTTTGCGCGCGGCGCATTTTCTTGCTGGTAAAAAGACCGGTCTGTTCAATATGTTTGATGTGCTGGGCCTGCAATGAACGTGGTGCAGCTTTTTTTGCAGGGCGACGCAGTGACCCAGACGGTGGCGTTGCTGCTGTTGGCGATGTCGGTTGGCAGCTGGGTTGTCATACTCTGGAAGAGTTGGCTGTTGCAGCGCGTCGGCTCTGATGTGGCGCGCGCCATAGCGGTCTTCTGGCAGTCAGCCTCGGTCCCTCAGGCGCTTGAAAGAGTGAGGGCGTTCGACCGGGAATCTTTGCTGGTTTCCATGCTGCTCGCAACAAGAATTGAAGACGCGGGTACCATGGCGACCGCTGGCGACCGATCGCAGCAACTCACGCGCGTCCTGCGGGACGCCCTGCACCGGGCACTCGCCAGGCTGCAGTACGGGCAGGTACTGCTGGCCACCGTCGGTGCTACGGCACCGTTTGTCGGTCTGCTGGGCACCGTCTGGGGTATCTATCACGCGCTTATCGGTATTGCTACAGCCGGACAGGTCACCATCGACAAGATCTCGGGTCCGGTCGGAGAGTCGCTTATCATGACCGCCGCCGGACTGGCTGTCGCCATCCCAGCGGTGCTGGGCTACAACGTGCTCGGGCGCGTGATAGCTCGCATCGAGGCCGAACTCGAAGGCTTCGCGCGCGATCTGCGCGAGTTGTTGGTCGCTGAGTCAGGGCCGAAGGCGCCATGAGCGCGGGGGCCACATAACATGGGATTTGGCCGCCTGGAACGCACACAGGGCTCGCAGCCGATGAGCGCGATCAACGTCACGCCGCTGGTTGACGTGATGCTGGTGCTGGTGGTGATTTTTATCATTACGGCACCGCTGTTGGCCAGTTCAATCAGGCTCGATCTGCCTCGGTCTGAAGCTGCCAAACCGGGGGAAGCACCAAAGTTCGTGACTCTTGTGGTGGATAAGTCAGGCCGTGCGTATTTGAACGACCAGGCGTTGGAGTTGCCCGAGCTGGAGCGCAATCTGGCGCAAACCGCCGCCGCTCGTCCGGACACCGAAGTGCAGTTGCGCGCCGACGCCGCTGTGCCGTATGGAAGGATTGTGGAGGTGATGGGTCTGGCACAGAAGGCGGGCCTGAACCGGATTGGTTTTGTGGCCGAGCCTGTTGGCAAACCCTAAAATCAACAAGTTGCGGTCCTCTGATCGCTTGAGTGAACCCAAAATGCAAGACAAATACCAGCATCTAGAGGTCGAGAAGGCCGCGCAGGCGCACTGGAATGCAGTGGACGCCTACCGCGTCACTGAAAACCCGGACAAGAAAAAATATTACGCGTGTTCCATGCTGCCCTACCCCAGCGGCAAGCTGCACATGGGTCATGTGCGCAACTACACCATCAATGACATGCTGACGCGCCATCTGCGCATGAACGGCTACAACGTGCTCATGCCCATGGGCTGGGACGCCTTCGGTCTGCCGGCCGAAAATGCGGCGCTCAAGAATGGCGTGCCTCCGGCCAAGTGGACTTACGAGAACATTGCCTACATGAAGAGCCAGATGCAGGTGATGGGCCTGGCCATTGACTGGAGCCGGGAGGTCGCCACCTGCGACCCGAGCTATTACCGATGGAACCAGTGGCTGTTCCTGAAGATGCTGGAAAAGGGCATTGCCTACCGCAAGACCCAGGTCGTGAACTGGGACCCGGTAGACCAGACCGTCCTTGCCAACGAGCAGGTCATTGACGGCAAGGGCTGGCGCACTGGTGCGGTGGTGGAAAAGCGCGAGATTCCAGGCTACTACCTGAAGATCACGGACTACGCCCAGGAGTTGCTCGAGCATGTGCAGTCAGGCTTGCCGGGCTGGCCCGAGCGCGTCAAGCTGATGCAGGAAAACTGGATTGGCCGCAGCGAGGGTGTGCGCTTTGCCTTCCCGCACGAGATCCGGGATGACGCTGGCGCTCTGATTGGCGAAGGCAGGATGTATGTCTTCACGACCCGTGCCGATACCATCAAGGGCGTGACCTTCTGTGCCGTTGCGCCAGAGCATCCGCTGGCCGTCCATGCGGCGCGAGGAAACTCGCAACTGGCAGCATTCATCGAGGAATGCAAGGCCGGCGGCACGACCGAGGCTGAACTTGCAACGCAGGAAAAAAAGGGGCTGGACACGGGCTTGCACGTGACGCATCCGCTGACCGGCGACCGCGTCCCACTGTGGGTCGGTAATTACGTTCTGATGAGTTATGGTGACGGCGCCGTGATGGGTGTGCCGGCGCACGACGAGCGCGATTTTGAATTTGCCCGCAAGTACGGCCTGCCGATCAAGCAGGTGGTGCATGTGGATGGCGAGCATTACGACTACGAGCACTGGCAGGACTGGTACGCCGACAATCAGCGCGGCGTGACCATCAATTCCGGCAGCTTCAGTGGCATGTCGTTCGAACAGGCCGTGGAGGCTGTGGCGCACAAGCTCGCTGGCAAGGGTTTGGGCGAGAAGAAAATCACCTGGCGTCTGCGCGACTGGGGTGTCAGCCGCCAACGCTACTGGGGCACTCCGATTCCCATCATTCACTGTCCGCAGCATGGGGCCGTGCCGGTGCCTGAGAAGGACCTGCCCGTTGTGCTGCCACTCGATTGCGTACCCGATGGTTCCGGCAACCCGCTGCACAAGCACGCCGGATTTCACGCTGGTGTCGTCTGTCCGATCTGTGGCGTTTCCGCGCGCCGCGAGACCGACACCATGGACACCTTTGTCGATTCGAGCTGGTACTTCATGCGCTACTGCGACCCCAGGAACGAGCTGGCGATGGTGGCTCAGGGCGCGGCCTACTGGATGCCGATGGACCAGTACATTGGCGGCATTGAGCATGCCATCCTGCACTTGTTGTACGCGCGGTTCTGGACCAAGGTCATGCGCGACCTTGGTCTGGTCAAGGTCGATGAGCCTTTTACCAAGCTGCTGACGCAGGGCATGGTTCTGAACCACATCTATTCACGCAAGGGTCAAAAGGGTGGCGTCGAATATTTCTGGCCGCACGAAGTGCAGGACATCCACGATGATGCCGGCAAGGTCACAGGTGCCAGCCTGAGGGCGGACAAGGGCGCTTTGCCAGCCGGCACGCTCATAGACTACGAGGGCGTAGGCACCATGAGCAAATCGAAGAACAACGGTGTCGATCCGCAGGACCTGATAGGGAAGTACGGCGCCGATACGGCGCGCCTGTACACCATGTTCACGGCGCCGCCAGAGGCCACGCTGGAGTGGAATGATGCGGCCGTCGAGGGCTCTTACCGGTTTCTGCGCCGTCTCTGGAATTTTGGCGTCAAGTTGCACGGCGACGGGACCGGCGCGGTGTCGCAGCACAAGCTGGAGGGCATCAGTTTTGGCAAGCGTGCCAAAGCCCTGCGGCGCGAAATTCACAGTGTGTTCAAGCAGGTCGATTACGACTATCAGCGCATGCAGTACAACACCGTTGTTTCTGGCGCCATGAAGATGCTCAATGCGCTGGAAAGTTTTCAGGACGATGGCGTCAGTGGCAATCAGGCGGCGCTGCGTGAAGGCTTTGGCATCCTGCTGCGCTCCATTTATCCGGCGACACCGCACCTGACCTGTGCCTTGTGGGTCGACCTCGGTTACGCTGCAGTGTATGGCGACTTGCTCGATGCGGCTTGGCCGGCGGCCGATGAAGCGGCTTTGTTGCAGGACGAAATGGAACTGATGCTGCAGATCAACGGCAAGCTCAGAGGCTCCATCGTGGTGCCATCGACGGCGCCGCGTGAAGACATAGAGCGAGCGGCCATTGAGAGCGAGATTTTCCAGAAGTTGGCGGGCGGCGCAGCGATCAGGAAGATCGTGATTGTGGCCGGCCGTCTCGTCAACGTCGTGGTGTGAAGCTGCTTGCCATGCGTCGCCGCAGCGCTCTGATGTGGATGCAAAGCTTGGCCAGCAGCGGCGTGGCCGCACTGGCCCTCACGGCTTGCGGCTTCAAGCTGCGCGCCTCTCAGGATTTCGCCTTTTCCTCGATAGCCGTGACGCCGCAGCCAGGCGGACCGCTCACCGTTGAATTGCGCCGTTCCTTTGGCAGCGCTGTGCATGTCCTCGGGCCTGAGGAGGCGCTGAGTCAGGCGCAAGTCGTGATCGAAATCCTGCAGGAGCAGCGAGAAAAGGTCGTGGTGGGCGTCAACAGTTCGGGTCAGGTGCGTGAATTTCAGCTGCGTATTCGACTCAAATTCAGGGTCCGCAACGCACAGGGGCAGGAACTGGTGGCGCCGGTCGAGATCGTGCAGCAGCGCGACATCAGCTTCAATGAATCGGCCGTCCTGGCCAAGGAGGCCGAAGAAGTTCTGCTGTACCGCGACATGCAAAGCGATATCGTGCAGCAGTTGCTGCGTCGGCTGGCGGCCGTGCGGCCGGGTTGAGCAGTGGGTTTTCCCCCACTCACTCCCCCCGCCCTCTCCCGCCCCGCCGGGCGGAAGAGGGAGCCAACAGCCCCATTTGGCCGCGTCTTTGAAGCCGCCACGTTCCACTCCACGTTTTTGATTTCCGGAACTCGTGCGATGGTTGGCACTGCGATGTTTCCGAACTTGTTGGCAGGGTCCTGCAAGAGTCCGTTGATCGTGTACGGCCCTTGTTTAAACACGAGGCCAGATAGGGCTGTTGGCTCCCCTCTTTCGCCCGGCGGGGCGAGAGAGGGGCGGGGGGGAGTGAGTGGGGGAGACAGCAAATGCAATTAAGCCCTAACCAGCTTCAAGCCCATTTGCAAAAGGGTCTGAAAAGCCTCTACACCCTACACGGTGACGAGCCTTTGCTGATTCAGGAGGCAGCCGATGAGATCCGTTCCGCGGCGCGCAGTCAGGGCTTTACCGAGCGCAGCTCGCATACCGTCAGTGGTGCCCGTTTTGACTGGAGCGCGGTGCTGGCCGCGGGTGGCTCCTTGAGCCTTTTTTCAGAGAAGCAGTTGCTGGAACTGCGTATCCCTTCGGGCAAACCGGGCAAGGAGGGCGCGCAGGCTCTTGCCGAAATGGCAGAGCGTTCGCGCGGTGCGGATGACACGCTTACGCTGATCCTGCTGCCGCGCCTGGACAAGGCGACCCAGAGCAGCGCCTGGTTTGGGGCACTCGATAGTCTGGGTGTCACTTTGCAGCTCGAGTCCGTCGTTCGCAACGCGCTGCCGCAATGGATTGCGCAGCGGCTGGCGGCGCAGGACCAGCGTGTGCGCGCCGGGGAAGAAGGGCAACGCACGTTGCAATTTTTTGCCGATCGCGTGGAAGGCAATCTGCTTGCCGCGCATCAGGAGATCCTGAAGCTTGCCTTGTTGTTCGCGCCTGGGGAGCTCGGTTTCGAGCAGGTGGAGAGTGCAGTCCTCAATGTTGCGCGCTACGACGTTTTCAAGCTGTCGGAGGCGGTGCTGGCGGGCCAAAGCCGTCGCGTCACTCGCATGCTCGACGGTCTGCAGGCCGAAGGTGAGGCCGAAGTATTGGTGCACTACACCTTGAGTGAAGACATTCGCGCCCTCAAACGGGTGAAGGATGCCGTTGGCGCCGGGCGACCGCTGCCGCTGGCGCTGCGTGAGCAACGCGTCTGGGGTGTCAAGGAGCGACTGTTCGAGCGCGTGCTGCCGCGTTTGAGTGGCGCGACGCTGGCACACTGGCTGCAGGCCGCGCATCAGGTGGACGGCATCATCAAGGGACTCAAGCGCGCCGATTGGCCGCTGGACAACTGGCAGGCTTTGCAGCGCCTGGCGATGCTGGTGTGCCGCGAATGTCAACCCCAGTCCACGGCACAGCGCGTGCGCTGAGCGGCCCGGGCACATGAGAGAATGAAAGCATGACGGTACTCAACATTTCGGACTACGCTCAGGAGCTTGGTGCCAGGGCGAGAGCAGCCTCGGTGCAAATGGCCAAAATGCCGTCGGCCAGAAAGAACATGGCTTTGCGCCGCCTGGCTGAACTGCTGCGCGTCAACATGCAGACCTTGCAGGTCGAGAATGCACGTGACATCGAGCGCGCCCAGGCAGCAGGCCTTGCGGCGCCGCTGGTGGATCGACTCAGGCTGAGCGCGAGAGACATAGAAACCTGCTGTCTGGGTTGCGAACAACTGGCGGCGATGCCCGACGTGATCGGAGAAATCATTGGCATGAAGCAGCAGCCCAGCGGGATCCGGGTCGGCCAGATGCGGGTTCCGATCGGTGTCTTTGGCATGATTTTCGAAAGCCGCCCGAATGTCACGATCGAGGCCGCCAGCCTGTCCATCAAGAGCGGCAATGCCTGCATCCTGCGCGGTGGCTCCGAAGCCATTGCGTCCAACAAGGCGCTCGCCCTGCTGGTGCAGCGGGCCCTGCTTGACAGTGATATGCCTGGGGAAGCAGTGCAACTGGTGCAAACCACGGATCGCGCAGTCGTCGATCAACTCATCAGTCTGCCCCAGTACATTGATCTCATCATTCCACGTGGCGGCAAGGGCTTGATCGAACATATCAGCCGCTCGGCCCGGGTACCGGTCATCAAACATCTTGACGGCAACTGTCACGTCTATGTCGACCACCCCTGCGATGTGGAGATGGCCGTGCGTGTGGTTGACAATGCCAAGACACAAAAGTTCAGCCCCTGCAATGCTATGGAAAGTCTGCTGGTGGCACGTGCTGTGGCAGCCGAATTCTTGCCGCGCATTGGCGCCGTGTTTGCCGCGAAAGGCGTCCAGATGCGCTGCGATCCGCAGAGTCTGGCCCTGCTCGCCGGGCTGCCAGGCGCCGACCGGCAAGCCGCCACTGAAGAGGACTGGTACCAGGAATACCTGGCGCCTGTGGTCAGCATCAAACTGGTTGATGGCGTGGAACAGGCCATTGCCCATATCAACCAGTATTCATCGCACCATACCGACGCCATCATCACGCGCGACCACATGCATGCCCAGAGCTTTCTGCAGCAAGTTGACTCGGCCAGCGTGATGGTCAATGCCAGTACCCGCTTTGCTGACGGCTTTGAGTATGGGCTGGGCGCTGAAATCGGCATCAGCACCGACAAGTTTCACGCCCGTGGCCCGGTTGGCCTAGAGGGGCTGACTTCGCTCAAGTACGTGGTGCTGGGCAATGGTGAGCTGCGCGCCTGAACGCTGGCAGCGATTCGTCCACGATTCCCTAAAATCCAGCCAGATTTCCCACTAAAATCACTCCCGAGGACCGTATGGTTCCACATCTCGTCACCACCCTTACCGGACCCATCAATGAACTCGAGCAACGTGTGCTCGATTCCATGCCTGCCATCGAGCGCTGGTTTCGTCTCGAGTGGATGGAGCACACACCACCGTTTTACAGTTCGGTCGATGTCCGCAATGCTGGTTTCAAACTGGCGCCGGTAGCGATCAATCTGTTTCCCGACGGTTGGCAGCATCTGACACCCGAGATGATGCCGCTGGCGGTGCAGGCTGCCATGGCAGCTATCGAAAAGATCTGTCCCGAAGCGCGCAATTTGTTACTGATCCCAGAGAATCGCTCGCCCAGCACTTCGTACCTGTCGAGTCTGGCCCAGTTGCGACGCATCTTCTACATGGCTGGTCTCAATGTGCGAATGGGCTCCATCGACCCGGCAATCAAGAAGACAACGGCGTTTACGCTGGACAGCGGAGAGACTGTCACGCTGGAGCCGGTCATTCGTGGAAAGCGGCGTCTGGGGGTGAAGGATTTCGACCCCTGCACGATATTGCTCAACAACGATCTGGCCGCCGGCGTGCCTGGTATCCTGGAAGAAATTCACGAGCAATACCTGCTGCCACCATTACACGCGGGCTGGAGTACTCGGCGCAAGAGCAAGCATTTCAAGTGTTACGAAGAAGTGGCCAAGCGCATGGGCAAATTGCTCGGAGTGGACCCGTGGCTGATCAATCCGATGTTCGATAAATGCATTGGGGTCGACCTGATGCAGGACCCGGGCCTGGAAAGTCTGGCCAGCCAGGCCGACGCCCTGCTGACCAAGATTCGGCGCAAGTACAAGGAATATGGCATCAAGGAAAGGCCCTTCATCGTCGTCAAGACCGATGACGCGGCGCCCGGCATGGGGGTCGTGATCGTTCGCGATGCCAAAGAACTGCCGGAACTCAGCCTGACCGTGCAGGGGCGACTCCGCGCTGGCAAGACCGATGCGCCAAGCCGTGACATCCTTCTGCAGGAAGGTGTTTTGACCAAGGAGCGGATCGATGATGCGGTCGCAGAGCCGGTCGTATTCATGATGGACCGCTATGTTGTTGGCGGCTTCTACCGCATTCATCCCGACACCGGTGTTGATGAAAATCTGAATTTGCGAGGGTCGAGTTATGTACCGCTGGCCTTCGAACACAGCACGCACTTGCCGCAACCTGGCAGCAAGCCGGGCGCCAGTGCTCCCAATCGCTTTTACATGTACGGCGTGGTTGCGCGCCTGGCCATGTTGGCCGCCAGCTACGAGCTCGAAGCGACCGATCCGGACGCCGAGGTTTATGCGTAAGCCAGGGTAAAGCAGTGTCCCCGTCCAAGTCTTCACTCACCGCCCTGACCCTGGGTGCCATTGGCGTTGTTTATGGCGACATTGGGACCAGCGTCCTGTACGCCTTCAAGGAGGTCTTTGTCAGCGGCCACGTGCCGATCACCACCGACAACATTCTGGGCGTGTTGTCGCTTTTCTTCTGGACCCTGACCATCATCGTGACAGTGAAGTATGTGGTCCTGATCATGCGTGCTGACAATGCTGGCGAAGGCGGATTGATGGCCTTGCTGGCCCTGGCTTCTCAATCGGTCAAGGACAGGCCACAGTTGCGCGGCATCCTGCTGATGATTGGTGTTTTTGGCGTCGCCTTGTTCTTCGGTGATGGCGTGATCACGCCTGCAATTTCGGTACTGTCGGCGGTGGAGGGTCTGGAAGTCGTGACGCCGGCCGCGAAGCCCTATGTGGTGGCGATCTCCTTGACGGTGCTGGTCGTGTTGTTTGCCATGCAGCGGCGCGGAACCGGCGACATAGGAAAGTTCTTCGGCCCCATCACTGTCCTGTGGTTTCTGGCGATTGCCACTTCAGGTGTCGTGCAGATCGCGCAAAACCCGATGGTCCTCAAAGCCATGCTGCCGGGTTACGCTCTGGCTTTCATCAGCCAAAACTACGGCATTGCGTTCATTACGCTCGGCGCCGTCTTCCTGGCTGTCACTGGTGCCGAAGCCCTGTACGCCGACATGGGACATTTTGGCAAGCAGCCTATTCGCATCGCCTGGTTTGGTCTCGTGATGCCAGCCTTGCTGCTGAACTATTTCGGCCAGGGCGCGCTGGTGCTGGCCGATCCGAAGGCAACTGAAAACCCGTTCTACCTGATGACGCCGACCTGGGCTCTGATCCCGATGGTGGTGCTGGCCACTGCGGCGACGGTTATCGCATCGCAGGCCCTCATTACCGGCGCATTTTCAGCGACCAAACAAACCATCCAGCTCGGATTCCTGCCACGCCTGTCGATCCTGCACACGTCGATCAAGGATACCGGTCAAATCTACATTCCAACCGTGAACTGGATCCTGCTCGCTGGCGTCATTGCCGCCGTAACCCTGTTCGGCTCGTCCACGGCCCTTGCCGCAGCCTACGGTATTTCGGTCAGTCTGGTGATGGTCATCACAACGCTCCTCACGTTTTATGTAGTGCACTATGGCTGGGGTTACCGGTTGTGGCTGAGTCTGACTTCGACCGCTTTCTTTGTTACTGTCGATCTTGCTTTCTTCGCGTCCAATTCCCTGAAGATCGTCCAGGGGGGCTGGTTTCCACTGGCGATGGCGCTCGTGCTGTACGTTGTCATGACCACCTGGAAGGACGGGCGGCGCTTGCTGAACCAGAAATT
The DNA here is from genome assembly GCA_903925725.1 of uncultured beta proteobacterium. Classification (GTDB taxonomy): domain Bacteria; phylum Pseudomonadota; class Gammaproteobacteria; order Burkholderiales; family Burkholderiaceae_C; genus Rhodoferax. The sequence goes on from CAIYGK010000155.1 coordinate 18,644, forward strand.
GCGGGTGGACTCCATCGATCTGAAGAGTTTTCTGGAAGCCGTGTTTGTGAGCCCGCCGCTGCGGGTTGAAGGCACTGCCGTATTTCTCACGGCTGAGCCCGGGACCGTGCCAAATGCCCTGCTGCACAATTTGAAGCACAACAAGGTGTTGCACGAGAACAATCTGTTCGTGACGGTTCACAACCATGAAGTGCCATGGATCGGGATGGACAAACGCCTGGAGATTGAGGCGCTGGGACATGATTGCTGGCAGGTCGTGATTCATTACGGTTTCAAGAACGACCCCGACTTGCCGAAGGCCCTGCTGCATATCAAGGGGCGCGGCTGTGAACTCGATCCCATGACGACCAGCTACTTCCTGTCGCGTGACATTGTGATTCCGACGATTGGTGGCGGCATGGCGCAATGGCGTGAAAAGCTGTTTTCCCAGATGCATCACAACGCGAGTGGGGCTGCGGAATTTCTGAAACTTCCCAACAACTCGGTGGTGGAACTGGGTTCGAAGATCGAAATATGAACCTCCTTTTTGTTGCCGATCCACTGTCCTCCTTCAAGATCTACAAGGACACCACTTTCGCCATGATGCGCGCGGCGCAATCACGTGGTCATCAGATCTCGGTCTGCGAACCGCAGCACATTTCCTGGCTCTGCGGCGGCCTGGTGCAAGCGCACGGCAGCAGCATCAGACTGACTGGTGACGCCGATGTCTGGTACCAGACCGCGAGCCAGTGGCTGCGTCCCTTGCGTGAGTTTGACGCCATCGTCATGCGCAAGGACCCGCCTTTTGACAGCGAATTCTTCTACGCTACCCATCTGCTTGAGCAGGCCGAACGCGAGGGGGCAAGGGTTTTCAACAAGCCGCGCGCCTTGCGCGATCATCCTGAAAAACTGGCGATTCTGGAATTTCCACAGTTCATCGGCCCGACGCTGGTGACACGCTCGGCCCAGGACGTCAGGCGCTTTCACGCGCAGCACCAGGACATCATCTTGAAGCCGCTTGATGGCATGGGTGGCATGGGCATATTTCGCGTCAGGCAGGATGGCCTGAATCTTGGCGCCATCATCGAGACGCTGAACAAGGAGGGCGCGCAGACCCTGATGGTGCAGAAGTTTCTGCCAGCCATTGCGCAAGGCGACAAGCGTGTGTTGGTGATCGGTGGCAAGCCCGTGCCCTTCAGCCTGGCGCGCATTCCGCAGGGAGGTGAAGTGCGAGGCAATCTGGCGGCCGGTGGCAAGGGTGTCGCTCAACCCTTGAGCGAGCGCGACCGCTTCATCGCTGAGTCCCTCGGGCCGATTCTCGCGGCAAGGGGCTTGTTGTTGGTCGGGCTTGACGTGATTGGCGACAGTCTGACCGAGATCAACGTCACCAGCCCGACCTGTTTCCAGGAAATTTTCGATCAGACCGGCTTTGACGTGGCAGCCATGTTCATGGATGCTCTGGAGCTTTCGCTCAAACCCTGACCGGCACGGGTTGCGTGCAGCAACTGCAGGCCGCGCGTTCGCCATCGACAAAAACCTGAAGTTCGCCCGGCTTCATGGCAATCCACTCTTCATTGGTTGTCAGTGGCTCCGTGACGATGATCGCAAGGCGGTCGTCAGGGCCGTTCAGATCGGCCAGATCGACACTGACATCGTCGTCCTTCAGATGCACTTGCGTGAACGGGTGTTGACGCAGCACGTAATGCAACTGCGTGCTGGCGTGAGCCCACAGGGCCTGACCGTTGCTCAGCAGAAAATTGAAGGTGCCGTGTCGGGCGATTTGCGGCACCAGTTCGGCTAGCGTGCAAGTCAGCTCGGCCACACTGGGTACGCCAGCATGCGACTTGGCCAGTTCCTGTAGCAGCCAGCAAAACGCCAATTCGCTGTCGGTATTTCCAACCGGCCTGAAACTTCCGTGCAGCGTCGGCCGGTAGTCCTTCAGGTCTCCGTTGTGGGCAAAAACCCAGTAGCGCCCCCAGAGTTCGCGTACAAAGGGATGGCAGTTTTCCAGTGAGACCGCGCCTATGGTTGCCTTGCGTACATGCGCGACCACGTTGTGGCTCTTGATGGGGTAAGTGCGCAACATGCCGGCGATCGGAGACGTCGAGGCGCCCTGTCTGTCGACAAAGTAACGTACTCCCTTGCCAGGTTGATCCGGTGTGGCCTCCTCGCTTTCAAAGAAGGCGATGCCCCAACCGTCGGCATGATGATCGGTGCAGCCCCCGCGCTGCGCGAATCCTGTAAAACTCAGGGTCAGACTGGCCGGCAGACGACTGTTCATTCCAAGCAATTGGCACATGGCGCGAGTTTAGCGCCTCGGCCCCGGGCGCAGCGATGGATTTTTGGCTCACAATATCGAGCAGGACAGGGCCAAGTGCCAGGAGTCACCGTGCATACCAATTTCAATCACAACGAACATGTTGGACCCGGTACCCGCAGCAACAAGATTGTGTCTGCTGCTGAAGCGGTCCGATTGATCCATGACGGCGACACCGTTGCCACAAGTGGCTTTGTCGGCGTCGGTTTTGCCGAAGGCGTTGCCATTGCGCTGGAAGAACGCTTTTTGGTCAGCCAGCAAGAAAGTGGCGTAGGCGTACCGGGCAAGTTGACCTTGGTGTACGCGGCGGGGCAGGGCGATGGCAAAGCCCGTGGGCTCAATCACTTTGGTCACCGTGGCATGGTCAGTCGTGTCATCGGCGGTCATTGGGGGCTGGTGCCAGCCCTGCAAAAACTCGCGGTCGACAACGAGATCGAAGCTTATAACCTGCCGCAGGGTGTCATCGCACATCTTTTTCGTGACATCGCTGCCGGCAAGCCCGGCACGCTGACGCACGTTGGGCTCGATACTTTTGTCGATCCCCGCTTTGGCGGTGGCAAGATCAACGCACGCACCACCGAAGAACTGGTTCGACTGATGGAAATTGATGGTCGGGAATACCTGTTCTACAAGGCGTTTCCCATTTCGGTCGGCATCATCCGTGCAACCACAGCAGATCCCGACGGTAATCTGACCATGGAGCGCGAGGCGCTGACGCTGGAGGCACTGGCGATTGCGATGGCAGCGCGCAACTCAGGCGGTATCGTGATCGCCCAGGTGGAACGCGTGGCGGCGCGCGGCACACTGCATCCACGTCAGGTTCGGGTGCCGGGCGTACTGGTCGACGCGGTGGTTGTGGCAAGCGACCCGTCGCACCATATGCAGACATTTGCCGAACAGTACAACCCTGCTTATTCGGGCGAAATTCGGGTACCGGTGGATACCCTTGCGGCGACACCACTGAACGAGCGCAAGATCATCGCCCGGCGTGCTGCCATGGAGTTGCGGCCCAACTCCGTGGTCAACCTTGGCATCGGCATGCCCGAGGGAGTTGCAGCTGTGGCGACTGAAGAGGAATTGATTGACCTGCTGACCTTGACTGCGGAGCCTGGCGTCATTGGCGGAATCCCGGCCAGTGGCATGAGCTTTGGTGCCGCTGTCAACACCCAGGCGGTGCTGGATCAGCCCAATCAATTCGATTTTTATGACGGTGGCGGACTTGACATTGCAGTACTTGGCCTGGCGCAGGCCGACGCCCAGGGCAATTTGAACGTCAGCAAATTTGGTAAGCGTCTGGCCGGCGCCGGCGGCTTTATCAACATCAGTCAAAACGCAAAGATGGTGGTTTTTGCCGGTACCTTTACCGCAGACGACCTGGAGGTCCGAATCCAGGACGGACGCCTGCATGTCGTGCGTGAAGGCAGAACGCGCAAATTTGTCAAGGCTGTGGAGCACCGAACTTTCAGCGGCCGCGAAGCGTGCAAGCGGGGCCAGCGTGTGTTGTATGTGACCGAGCGCTGTGTGTTCCGTCTGCTCGACGATGGCGCTGGCGGTGCTCTGGAGTTGATCGAAATTGCACCTGGAATTGATCTGGAAAGTGAGGTACTGGCCCAGATGGAATTCCGGCCGGCCATCAGCGCACAGCTCAAGCTGATGGAAGGCGCACTGTTTGTTGACGACAAGATGGGCTTGCGTGAGCGCCTGCTGGCAACTCCACTGGCCCAACGTTTCGAATTCGACGGCAAGCGCCGACTGCTGTTCATCAACTGTGAAGGATTGGCGATCGATGCCTTGTCTGATATTGTCGAAGTCGAGCGCATCATAGAAGGCCTGCTCACACCGGTGGTCAGTAATGCCGCTGAGCGCGTTGCGGTGGTCGTCAATTACGACAGCTTTACCATTCTGCCAACCCTCGTCGATGCCTATTCGGCGATGGTCAGGCGTTTGACCCAGCGCTTTTACAGTCGCGTCACCCGCTATGGCTCTGGCGGGTTCGTGAAAGCTCGGCTCCATGCTGGCAATGTGGCGCAGCTGACTCAACACCAGTGAACGGTGACCGGATGGCTTCTTCCAGAGCTCCGGTCGTGCGAGAATCGTCGTAATTCAGGAAAGCATTTTTTTGAAACTTGGAACCAAAATATCGACCTTTGCCATGCTGTGCGTGGCGCTGGGCAGCCAGGCACTAACGCTCGGTCCGGTGCAAGGCACGGCGGTGCTGGGTCAGGCTCTTGATGTGATGGTTCAGGTCCAACTGGAGGCGACCGAGGAAGCTGCGCCTCTGTGTTTCGAGGCCGAGGTACTGCATGCCGATGCGCGACAGGATGGTGGCAAGGTGCGCACGGTCGTTGAGAAACTGGCACAGAACCGGACCGCCAATGTTCGGGTCCTGTCCTCGGCCTTGATTGATGAACCTGTGGTGACGATCACCTTGCGTTCGATTTGTGGTCCGAAAATATCGCGTCGCTACGTGTTGTTCGCTGACCTGCCAGAACAAGGTGTCGTGCTGGCGAGCCCAACGGCGCTGGTCTCCGTGCCGGCCCCATCGGTTGGCGCTTCCCGGCCGGCGACTTCGAAATCCGTACCGGCACCAGCGCGAGCGCCAAAAGTCCGGGCCAAACTGTCCCTGGCTTCTGAGCCGGTTGCCCTGCTGCCTGTCGAACGCAAGCGTCCGGTCGCGACACCAGCCCCTGCCGCAGCACCCAAGCCTGCGAGTACGGAGGGCAAACGACAAACCGGGCGCACTCCAGGAGCGGCCCGGCTGAAACTGGACCCGCTGGACGTTCTGTCAGACCGTATCGCAAATCTTGACTCTTTCATGACCTTTGCTCCTTCCGAGGACGCGCTGGCCAACATCCAGAAAGTCAAAACGCTGGAAGCCGAGGTGAAAGCTTTGCGCGACTCGGCCCAGAAGAACGAGCGTGCTCTGGCGGAGTTCAAGACTCGCCTGCAACAGGCTGAGACTGAGCGTTCTTCCGGTGTCCTTACTTACGGACTGGCAGGCATGGTGTTTTGCTGCCTGCTGGCAGTGCTCTGGCTCTGGAGCCGCCAGCGTGGAACCTCGGTAAGTGAGCTCAACTGGAGCGATGGCCACGTCGACCAGATGGATGTAGCGCAAGTTGAGTCCGCAGTGAGGCCGGCACCACAACAGCCGTTACGACAGTCGGCACCGAAGCCCGATTGGCAGACCGATGACCAGGGTTTGGCACATGGTCTGGACGCGCAGTCGGTTCAACTGTCAGACTCGATATTTTCCAAGTTGATGCATGAGCAAAGTGCTGACCAGTCGGGCCGCGGCCCGACGGGGCCAAAGGCCCATGCCAAGCTGATGCGCAGCCTCAATTCGGATCAGATATTGGCGCTGCGCGCCCAGGCTGAAGATCTAGTCGGGGCTGGCAAGACGGAGCAGGCACTGGCTCTGCTGAAGAAGCAGGTCAGTGAAAGTGATGAGCCCAATCCGTTTGTCTATCTCGATTTGCTGACCTTGTTGCACACATTGAACCTGAAGAGCGATTTTCAGCAATGCGCTCAGGATTTTGCTCTGCTGTTCAACGGCACGGTCCCTGAGTTTGCCTTTTTCAAGGATGAGGGCCAGGGCCTGGACTCCTACCCGGAGGTCATGTCGCGCGTCACCGAGCATTGGCCCAGCCTCAATACGCTGGAAGTGATAGAGGCCTGCGTGTTTCGCGATCCCTGGGCCACCAGCAGCGCGCCCTTCGATCTGGCTGCGATGCGCGATTTGATGCTGCTCCATGGCATTGCACAAAGCCTTGTTCTCGGCGAGATGGCTCAGGCTGAGGATCCGGCGTCGGAGCACGCAGCGGTGGCTGATGCCCGCCCGAGCCAGCATGCGGGCCTGGAATTTGACTATGCCGATTCAGTGGCATCAAGTTTTCCTGCACTGTCAAAAAGTGCGCTCGCCGACTTGTTCGGACATCCGGTCGGGCCGCCACCGGCACTGGATCTGGATCTCGACTTGTCTGCATTGGATATGCAGGAGCCTTCTGCGGCACTTGCAGCGCAGACCGAACCAGGACTGCAATTGAAGAATTCGGGTTATTAGAGCGGACTGATCCGCGAATCGCCAGCCCCAGGGTTTCTACAATGCCCTGATGTTTTCAGAAATTGCTCCCGATGACCTTGAACAGTCTGCGCTCCTGCACAGTCTCAACCCTGAGCAGCGCGCCGCCGTCACGCTACCGAGCGAGCATGCGCTGATTCTGGCGGGAGCGGGGTCTGGCAAGACGCGTGTTCTGACAACGCGCATTGCCTGGCTGCTGCAAACCGGTCAGGTCTCGCCGGCGGGTGTATTGGCAGTGACCTTTACCAACAAGGCCGCACGCGAGATGATGACGCGCTTGACCAGCATGCTGCCGGTCAACGTGCGCGGCATGTGGATTGGCACTTTCCATGGGTTGTGCAATCGCTTTCTGCGCTCGCACTTCAAACTGGCCAACCTGCCTCAAAGTTTCCAGATTCTTGATACGCAGGACCAGTTGTCTGCCATCAAGCGCCTGTACAAGCAGTTCCAGTTTGACGATGAACGTTACCCACCCAAGCAGATGCAGTGGTTCATTGCCGGCTGCAAGGAAGATGGATTGCGACCCAATATGGTTGAAATGCGGGACCAGGAGTCGCGCAAGAAGATCGAAATCTTTCAGCTCTACGAAGACCAGTGTCAGCGCGAGGGCGTGGTCGATTTTGCCGAACTGATGCTGCGCAGCTTCGAACTGCTGCGCGATAACGATCCGATCCGCGAGCATTATCAAAGGCGCTTTCGGCACATCCTGATTGATGAGTTTCAGGACACCAACAAGCTGCAGTATGCGTGGATCAAGATGCTCGCCGGGACCGGATCCAGAGGTTCAGTGGACGATGAATCGAGCTTCAATCCCAGCGGCTGCGTCATGGCAGTGGGCGACGACGATCAGAGCATCTACGCCTTTCGCGGTGCGCGTGTTGGCAATATGGCTGACTTTGTGCGCGAGTTCAAGGTGCGCCATCAGATCAAGCTGGAAGAGAATTACCGCAGCGGCAGCAACATCCTGGACTCGGCCAACGAACTCATCGCGCACAACAGCAAGCGCCTGGGCAAGAATCTGCGCACGGCGCAGGGGCCGGGTGAACCCGTGCGCGTGTTCGAGGCCAGCAGTGATTTTGACGAAGCGCAGTGGATTGTCGACGAGATGCGGCAATTGGTGGCGGCGGGTCTGGAGCGCAAGGAGATTGCCGTGCTTTACCGCAGCAACGCACAAAGTCGGGTGATAGAGACCGCCTTGTTCAATGCCGCCATGCCTTACAAAGTCTATGGTGGGCTACGCTTTTTTGAACGGGCCGAAATCAAGAATGCGCTGGCCTATCTGCGCCTGCTGGAGAATCCGCGCGACGACAGCAGTTTTCTGCGCGCCGTGAATTTTCCGCCGCGCGGCATCGGGCTGCGCAGTCTGGAACTGTTGCAGGACGCAGCGCGCACGCTAGGCTGTTCCCTGAGCGAGGCGGTGGGCGGTGTCGGTGGCAAGGCCGGCAGCAATATTGGCGCATTTCTGGCAAAGATTGAAGTCCTGCGGGAGCAGACACAGGGTCTGACGCTGCGCGAAATCATTGAATTGGTGCTCTCACACAGTGGTTTGATCGAGCACTACCGGGCCGATCGCGAAGGGGCAGACCGGGTGGAAAATCTGGAAGAACTGGTCAACGCCGCAGAGAGTTTTGTCTCTCTTGAAGGTTTCGGACGCGATGCCGTCGCGCTGCCGGTCGATGAACTTGTGGCCGATGCCGAGACCGGCGAGACGCTCTCGCCGCTCGCCGCCTTTCTGACGCATGCAGCGCTGGAGGCAGGCGACAATCAGGCGCAGGCCGGGCAGGACGCGATTCAACTGATGACCGTGCATGCCAGCAAGGGCCTGGAATTTGACTGTGTTTTCATCACCGGGATCGAAGAGGGGCTTTTTCCGCACGAAAACTCCATGAGCGACCGCGATGGGCTGGAAGAAGAGCGCCGCCTGATGTATGTTGCCATTACCCGCGCTCGCAAGCGCTTGTACCTGAGCCATTCCCAGACCCGCATGTTGCACGGCCAGACCCGCTACAACCTGAAGAGCCGCTTTCTTGAAGAACTGCCCGAATCTGCCCTGAAGTGGATTACACCCAGAAGGCAGGGTCGAGCGCTGGAATTGGCGACGAGCACTCACTTGACTGGCGCTGATCCGCATGTCAGCCCGGGCGCGCCAACCGGCATCCGGGCGCAGTCGCAGCACGGCCTGCGTGTTGGCGTGAAGGTGTTTCATGGCAAGTTTGGCGAAGGCACGGTCAATGCCCTGGAAGGCAGCGGTGACGATGCCCGCGCCCAAATCAATTTCCCGCGACACGGTGTCAAATGGCTGGCTTTGAGCGTGGCCAAGTTGACGCTGCTGCCGTGACGTAATCCCCCGTAAATTTGACAGGAGTTGAAGATGATGCAAACGAAACCCTTGACCTGCTACGCCATGCTGTGTGCGGCGCTTTGTGCCAGCGCGCTTGCACCTCACGCGTTGGCACAGAGCGCCGCCAGCGCGGCGGCGCCAGCGAGCGCCGCTTCGGCTGCCGCTACCACGGAGGCAGCGCCAACCGTGCGGCCGGAGATTGGCAACTTGCTGATCGACGCTCAGCGACTGCTCGGTGAAAAGAATACCAAGGACGCCGCCGAAAAACTGCGCGCCGCCGAAGCTGTCGCGAACCAGACGCCGTATGAGCAGCATATTCTTGCGCGGGTCAAAGGTGCCCTGGCGCAGCTCAGTGGGGACGCCGAGATGGCGGACGCGCAATATCAGCTGGCGAGTCAGGGCCCATGGCTCAAGCCGTCCGATCGCGTAGCAGGCATGTATGCCGTCGCCGGTCTTTACTACAACGCCAAGAACTACGCCAAAGCCATCGAATCGATCACGCGCTACCAGCAACTTGGTGGCAACGATCCGGCGCTGACGGTGCTGCTCGGGCAGAGCTATTACCTCAATGCAGACTATGCCAATGCGGCCAAGGCGCTGGAAGTCGAAGTCGGCAAGACGCTGGCACAAGGCAAGGTACCGGTCGAGATCCAACTCAAACTGCTGGCTGACTCGCGTGGCCGGATGCGCGATGACGCAGGTCATACCAAGGCGCTTGAAACACTCGTTCAATACTACCCAAGCAAGGTGAACTGGCGCAGCCTGATGGAGCGTCTTTGGGCCAAGCCGCAACTGGCAAACCGTCTGCAACTCGATGTGTTTCGTTTGCAAATGGCCACTGCGGGATTGACCGAGGCGGTTGATTACACCGAAATGGCCGCCCTGGCTCTGCAGGAAGGTTCGGCTATCGAAGCCGCCAAGGTACTTGACCAGGGTTATGCGTCGGGTTTGTTGGTGGGTGCAGACAAGGGTAGCGAATTACAAAAACTCACCGACAAGGCGCGCAAGTCGGCGGTAGAAGATCGCGCCACTTTGGAGAAAGACGTCGCGCGTGCCAAGACCCTGACCGATGGACTGGCCATGTTCAATTACGGCTTTAACCTGTTTCAAGCCGGGCAGACCGAGCGCGGCGTGGCCCAGATGGAACAGGGCCTGGCCAAAGGCATTGCCCGTAATGCTGACCTTGCCAGGCTCAGACTGATTTCGGTTTACGCCGAACTGAAGCAGCGTGACAAGGCACTGCCTGTGTTGCAGGCGCTGACCGGGAAGGCAGACCTGATCGGCATGGACGACTGTGCCAGATATTGGACGCTGCTGCTGCGCTGAGGCACTCAGGACAAGCTGGTCGGTGGAGGCCCGAAGGTATCCTGAAACGTGAAATAGAGCGATGTGAAAAACATTGACGCCAGCAGCAGCAGAGCCGGAAACAACAGATCTGCGGCCAGACCGGGTTGACCGAGCAATCCGCCCAGTGTGGTCACGGCAGCTACCACCAGCATCAGCACGCCCAGCCACATCAGTCCAAATACGGCGTACGCCCAAAAATTGCGTGAACAGGCCAGCAGACTGAAGAAGAGACTCTTGACCGGCGGAAAATCATGCCAGTGCACCAGTGCGGGTGCATGCCAGAACATCAATGACAAGGGCAGATGCAAACCGATAAAGAGCCACATGGCGCCCTGAAACGAGGGCTCCAGAATCATTTCACGGGTTGGCGTGGCGCCGCCCAGGTAGACACGGGCAAAGTCACCGCCATCGACCAGAGAAGACAGGCCAAGCGTGACAAGAAAACCCACGGCATACAGAGCACCCAGCACGAGCATGGCCCGCGCCTGCTGCCGTCCAGCCCGAAAGGCGGCGAGCAAAACCAGGGGCATGGGAAAGCGGCCATCGCTGGCTTGGCGGGTTGCCACCATCAAGCCCAGAGTTGCCGCAGGCAGCAGGGTCATCGCCAGCACGAAGCCAATCACTGGCACCTGACTGACAACAGTCATCACGGCCATGAACATGAAAAACAGACCAGCCAGCGCCAATGGCTGCCTGAAGAAGGTCCGCATGCCCAGCTTGACCCACGAAACGCCGGCGCGGGCTCCGACAATGTTCAGTGTCATGCGGCTTGCAGCATGGCGAGTGGCTGCATCGGGTGTTGCACGCGCTGGCGCAGGACTCGCTCAAAATGGCTCGGGTCGTGCGCCTTGAGCAAACTGGCGGCGCGCGGTTGATAGAAGTCCCAGAGTCGCGAAATCCAGAAGCGCAAGGCGCCTCCACGCAGCATGGCTGGCAGCAGTTCGAGCTCGTTGTGACTCAATGCTCGTACCTGACTGTAGGCATGCAGCAGGGACCGCGCGCGCTGCTCGTGGTGGGCACCGCTATCGAGGTCCACGCACCAGTCGTTCATGCAGACGGCCAGGTCAAAAATCCAGCTGTCCACGCCAGCAAAATAGAAATCGAAAAAGCCGCTCAAGTGCGGCTCGTTACCAATGGTCTCGAACATGACGTTGTCACGAAACAGGTCGGTATGGATAGGGCCGCGTGGCAACGCGGCGTAGGCGGATGAAGCGGCAACATCATTCTGGAAAGCGAGTTCGCTCCGGATCAAGATGGCCTGGGCAGCGCTGAGTTCAGGCAACACCACCGGCACGGTTTCATTCCACCAGGCGAGGCCGCGCAGATTAGGCTGCTTCATGGCAAAGTCGCGACCCGCCAGATGCATTCTGGCCAGCGTCTTGCCCACGGCAGCGCAGTGTTCTGTGGTGGGTGCCAGTTCGCTCTGGCCGCGCAGCTTGTTGACTACCGCAGCCGGTTTGCCCCGCAGATCAAAGACCAGTTCACCCTGGGCGTTGGCGGTCGGCTCGGGCACCGGTATGCCGCGCTGCGCCAGGTGTTTCATCAGGCGCAGATAGAAGGGCAACTGGGAAAAACCCAGACGCTCAAAAAGCGTCAGCACGTAGTCGTGCGTTGCGCCGTCTCGACGCGTGCTGACAAAGTAATTGGTGTTTTCTATGCCGCCGGCGCAACCCTGCATGTGTTGCAGTTCGCCGAGCTTGAGTTCAAGCAGCAGGGCGCGGACCTGTTCGGTAGAAACTTCTGTGTAAACCGCCATGAATCAGAAAAAGTAGGCACCGTGCATGGCAGGATTGTAGAACCACGCAGTCTTGCGCCAGCGCAGGCAAAATGGGGCAATGAATGACACCCAGACAACCAAGAAGAACCTGCTGCTGGTCGATGGTTCGAGTTACCTGTACCGCGCTTTTCATGCCATGCCCGATTTGCGCGCTGTGCCAGGCGACCCAAGTAGTGCGCCCACGGGAGCCATTCGCGGCATGATCAACATGCTGCAGAGTCTGCGCAAGGACTTTCCTGCCGATTTTGCGGCCTGCGTATTTGATGCCCGCGGCCCGACGTTCCGTGATGCCTTGTACCCCGAGTACAAGGCGCACCGCTCGCCCATGCCGGACGATTTGCGCGCCCAGATCGAACCGATTCACGAAGTGGTGCGCCTGATGGGCTGGCAGGTGCTGGCTGTGCCCGGCGTGGAGGCCGACGACGTGATCGGCACGCTGGCTGTTACTGCTGCCGATCAGGACATCGAGGTCATTGTCAGCAGTGGCGACAAGGATCTGGCGCAACTGGTCAACAGCCACATCACCATCATCGACACCATGAACGGCAAGCGCCGCGATGTGGCCGGTGTCGAGGCCGAATTTGGCGTGCCACCGCACCTGATGGTGGACTACCAGACCCTTGTCGGAGATGTCATTGACAACGTGCCCGGCGTGCCCAAGGTAGGTCCCAAGACCGCGGCGAAGTGGCTGCAACAGTATGGCTCGCTCGGTGGCGTGGTCGCCCATGCCGATGCCATCACCGGTGCGGTTGGGGAAAACCTGAGGAAGTCGCTGGATTGGCTGCCGCTGGGGCGCCAGCTGCTGACCATCAAGACCGACTGTGAACTGGCTGACTGGGTACCCAATCTGCCGGCCCTGACTGCCCTGGCCAGTGGCAGCATGAACAACGATGCGCTGTTTGTCTTTTACGAAAAGTACGGCTTCAAGGGTTTGGCCCGAGCCATCGGTACCGCCAAGCCCCGCAGTGAACCCGATCTGTTCGATGTGCCGGCCGAGGCCACAGTCGCAGTCAAGTCCAGCGTCACCACCGTGGCCTACGAGACCCTCCTGAGTTGGGATGCCTTTGATCGCTGGCTCGCCATCGTGGAGGCAGCCGAACTGGTGGCGGTGGATACCGAAACCACCTCGCTGGACGAAATGCGCGCCGAGATTGTTGGCATCAGCTTGAGTGTCCAACCCGGCGAGGCGGCCTACATCCCCCTGGCACACAGCTATTCCGACGCGCCCACGCAGTTGCCGCGCAATGAGGTTCTGGCGCGGCTCAAGCCCTGGCTGCAGGACGGCAGCAAGAAGAAGCTGGGCCAGCACATCAAGTACGACCGGCACGTCTTTGCCAACCACGGAATCGAAGTGCAAGGCTATGCCCACGACACCATGCTGCAGAGCTATGTGCTGGAAGTGCACA
>CAIYGK010000156.1 GCA_903925725.1 uncultured beta proteobacterium
CAGATGCTCCAACAGCCAGTCGTAAAACGGGCGCTGGTCTTCAAATTCGAGTGTGCAGATGCTGTGGGTGATCTGCTCCAGCGCATCCTCAATCGGGTGCGCGTAGGTGTACATCGGGTAGATGCACCATTTGTCGCCCGTGTTGTGGTGCGTGGCGCGGCGAATGCGGTAGATGGCCGGGTCGCGCAGGTTGATGTTGGCGCTGGCCATGTCGATTTTGGCGCGCAGCACCATGGCGCCGTCTTCGTGCTTGCCATCGCGCATTTCACGAAAGCGGGCCATGTTTTCGGCCGCTGTGCGCGTGCGAAAAGGGCTGTCCACACCGGCCTTGCCAAAGTCGCCCCGGTTGATGCGGATTTGCTCAATCGTTTGCTCGTCCACATAGGCGTGGCCGGCCGCAATCAGGTACTCGGCGGCGAGGTACATGAAGTCGAAGTAGTCGCTGGCCTGATACGGTTCGGCATCGGCGGAGCCGTTCCAGTCGAAGCCCAGCCATTTGATGGCGTCACGGATCGAGTTGACGTACTCCACGTCCTCTTTTTCGGGGTTGGTGTCGTCAAAGCGCAGATGGCAGACGCCGGCGTAGTCGCGCGCCAGGCCAAAGTTCAGGCAAATGCTCTTGGCGTGGCCGATGTGCAGGTAGCCATTGGGTTCGGGTGGAAAGCGGGTGCGGATACGGGCTGGGTCAATGTCACCCTTGGCGTGGTGCGCCGCGTCGCCCGGGCTGCCGCCCCAGCGCCGTTGGGCGTAAGTGCCTTTGGCCAGATCCTGCTCGATGATCTGGCGCAGGAAGTTGCTGGGCTTGGGGGCAGATTCGACAGGTGTGGATGCGCTCATGATTTGATTTTAGTCGGCAAGGACTGTCAGCAGTTACGTCTTGCAATGAACTTCACACAAGTGCCGCCATCGGGCTGCGGCCCTGGGTCGTTGTGATGACAGGGGCAGATGGCTGCTCCATGGATAGCAAAAGGAGAATTCGTATGAAGATCAAGCCTTTCGCCGCTCTCGCGGGTGCTGCAGCCTTGGTGGTATTTGGCCTGAGCAGTGCCGTGCAGGCGCAGCAGGTTTACTGGTCGGTCGGCGTGTCGGCGCCCGGTGTCCAGGTGGGTGTCGTCAGCGCGCCACCCGTTCTCGTGCAACCCGGCTACCAGCCGGTGCTTGTGGTGCCGCCCAGGGTTGTCTATGTGCGTCCTGCTCCGGTCGTGCTGCAGCCCGTGCCCCAGTTCATCCGCGCCGACTGGCGCTATGGTGGCCATCGCCGTGGCTGGGAAGAGCGGCGGGAGCGTCAGGAGCGCTGGGAAGGACAGCACGCTGACCGTGGTGAGCATGACAGGCGCGGCTAGGTCAACCGATTTTCGCGGCAGTTTTTAGGCGTTTGGCGCCGGCGACAGGCTGATTTGTCGCAATCCGGGTGCATGGGGGGAACGGGCTGAATACGCTTCAGTCCGTTCGCATTACTTAACTCCAGAGAGGAAGCACCCATGAAACTCAGTTTGAAACGCCAATTTACCCGCCAGTTGCTGGCCCTCGGCGCCGCCGCATTGCTCGCCGGCACAGTGCAGGCCATGCCCGATGCCCAGTTCGAGCCCGCTTTTGCGCAGTTTCAGCAGGCCAACAAAGGCAGCGAGAGCGCCATCGAGAAGTCAGCCGAAGCCTTTGTCACCCTGCTCAAGAGCGAGCCCACCAATCCGGTGCTGATGGCTTATGCCGGTGCCGCCACCAGCATGAAAGCCACGACGACCATGCTGCCGTGGAAAAAAATGAGTTACGCCGAGGACGGCATGGCGATGCTGGACAAGGCACTGGCGCTGCTGACGCCGGCCCACGATGCGGTACTGCAGCACAATTTGCCTGCGGCGCTGGAGGTTAAATTTGTTGCATCCAACACGTTTCTGGCAGTCCCTGGCTTCATGAACCGGGGCGCGCGGGGTGCCAAGTTGCTGGGCGAAGTGCTTGCCAGTCCGCTGTTCGCCACCACTCCGCTGGCCTTTAGGGGCGATGTCTGGCTGGTCAGTGCGGAACAGGCTCTAAAGGACAAGCGCAAGGACGATGCACGCAAATACTTCGACGAAGTGATCAAGGCCAACGCGCCGCAAGCCGAGGCAGCACGCGCGCAGCTTAAGGCCCTGGCATCATGAGCGGGTCACAAGCCAGTGTGGTTGAACTGCATGCGATCCACAAAACGTACCATCTTGGGGAGCACGTGATTCCGGCTCTGCAGGGCATCGACTTGACGGTACAGCGTGGCGAGTTGCTGGCGCTGACCGGCCCCTCGGGCAGCGGCAAGAGCACCATCCTGAATCTGTGCGGATTGATCGATACGCCGGACTCCGGAGACATCGTGCTCGGCGGCAAATCGGTCACCGAATTGAACGAAATGCAGCGCACGCTGCTGCGGCGCGACGCACTCGGTTTTGTCTTCCAGAACTTCAATCTGGTGCCGGTGATGACGGTGGCCGAGAACGTGGACTACCCGTTGTTCATCGCCGGAGTTCCGGCATCGGAGCGGCGCGAGCGGGTGGCAGCGCAGCTCAAGGCGGTCGGTCTCCTGGAGCACGCACAGCACCGGCCCGACGCCTTGTCGGGTGGGCAACGCCAGCGTGTGGCGATTGCGCGCGCCCTGGTCAAGCGGCCAAGGCTCGTGATTGCCGATGAGCCGACCGCCAGTCTGGACTCGCACACGGCGGACCAGGTGCTGGAACTGATGCGCGAACTCGGCCATGCCGAAGGCGCCGCCTTTGTGATTGCCACGCACGACAGCCGCCTGAGCAGCCGCTGTGATCGCGTCGTGGCGCTGCTTGACGGGAGGCTCCAATGATCTCGACGATGTGGTTGAAATTTGCCTGGCAGAACACGCTGCGCAATCGGCGTCGCTCGCTGGTCACGGTGTCGATTGCCGCACTCGGTACGGCGGCGATTCTGGTGGCCGGTGGCTTTGCGCTGTCCACCTACCAGGGCTTGTCGGAGATGGCGGCGCGCAGCACCGGGCATCTGATTATTGGCAAGCCGGACCAGTTCAACAAGGACGAAGACACGCCGCTGCAGCATGGCCTGGACAACGCACAGGAATTGCGCAGTCAGTTGCTGGCCGACCCGCAAGTGCGTCAGGTGTTGCCGCGCGTGGAGTTCAGCGGCCTCATCAGCAATGGCGAAAAGTCCACGGTGATGATGGCCGCCGGCATTGACCCGGACAGCGAGTTCGCCGTGAAAGGGCCGTTCCTGACCGTCACGGCGGGCGAGGTTTTGTCCAGCGGCAGCAAAGACCCGGAAGTCATGCTCGGTGAAGGTCTGGCCAAGAGTCTCAAAGCCATACCGGGCAGCAGTCTGACTTTGCTGGCCAGTACCACGGAGGGGGCTTTGAATGCGATGGACGTGCGTGTCAAGGGCGTCTTCTCCACCGGCGTACCGGATCTGGACAAGCGCTTCATCTACACCGACATTGCGACAGCACAAAAGCTGCTGAATACGCAGCGCGTATCGACCCTGGGTGTGTTTCTGGCGCGCATGGAAATGACGGATGCGGCCCGGCAGCGCTTCGCAGCGGCCAACCCGACGCTGACCGTGCAGACCTGGCTCGATCAGGCCTTCTTCTACAAGTCGGTGAAAGACCTGTACAACCGGATCTTCGGTGCGCTGGGAATGATCATCGGACTGATCGTGGTGTTTGTGGTGACCAATGCAATGGCGATGGCAATCATTGAGCGTACACGTGAGATTGGCACTTTGCGAGCCCTTGGCACGCTGCCATCGCAGTTGCTGCGCACGCTGGGGCTGGAGGGCATGGTGCTGGGCGGCGTGGGTGCGATTTCCGGTGCCATGGTGGCGATCGCGGTCACCGTGTTTCTGCTGATCGTGCCCATGGAAATGCCGCCACCACCCGGACAATCCAAAGGCTACCCGCTCATCATCTCGTTTGACTTGACGATGTACCTCGCGACCATGCTGACCATGGTCACGCTGACCGTGCTGGCCTCGGTCTGGGTGGCACGCAAGACAGTCAATATGCCGGTTGTCGATGCATTGGCACATACGTGATTGCTTCTATTTCCCCACTCTATCCCCCCGCCCTTTCTCGCCCCGCCGGGCGAGAAAGGGGGCTAACAGCCCTATTTGGCCAACGCTTTGAAGTGGTCGAGTTCAACGCTACCGCCAACTGATCGAAAGACTTTTATGAAACCCATTCAAACCCTCATCCTTGCAGCCTTTGCCCTGCTGGCAATCACTGCCCAAGCTCAGGATGTCGCAACCCTGCTCAAGGCCACCGACAAGTACCGCATGGGCGCCGAGAACCTGCAGGTGGAGACGCTGATCAATGTCGTGAACGCGGACGGCACGCCTGACAAGGAGCGCCGCTACAAGGTGTTTGCGCAAGCCAAGCGCCAGTCCTTGGTGCTGATGCAAAGTCCGGCCGAGGCCGGGCAGAAAGTGCTGATGCTGGGCGACGACTTCTGGCTCCTGATGCCCAACAGCCAGCGGCCGTTGCGCATCACGCCGATGCAAAAGCTGCTCGGTGACGCCTCCACTGGCGACGTCGCCACCATGAGCTGGGGCGAAGACTACGGCGGCAAACTGGTCGGCGAAGAACCTTGCGACGACAGCGGCGCCGCGGCCAAGCAGAGCTGTTTGCATTTGAGCCTGAACGCGAACCGCAAAGGTGTGACCTACCAGCGCATTGAGCTCTGGATCGGCAAGACGCGCCATGAGCCGGTGCGTGCGGACCTGTACGTGCTTTCCGACAAGCTGGCCAAGCAGGCGCGCTTTGTCATGGACAAGCCCGCCGCACCAACCATGGTGACCGAGATGGTGCTCTCCGACCAGGTGAGCAACCACAAGACGACTCACGTGCGCTACCTGAGCCGCAAGGAGCGCCAGGTGCCGCCGGAATGGCTCAATCCGATGTTCCTGGTTCGCAACCCGCCGCTGGAGTAAGCCATGCACCGCATCTCCCTGGGCGTCGTTGCGCTCTGCTTTGCCGCGCTGGGCTGGGCGCAGACAGGCGACAACACGACAAAGTTCGGCGGCCAGGTCCGCTTGCAATGGCTCGGCCTGCAGGCCGCTAGCGGTGGCCCACTCGCGCAGGCCAATGCACTGCAGAGCGGTGTCGTTGATCTGCCGGTCGGGGCGGGCGTTCTGGAGACCGAACTTCGCGCCAGTGGCCACGGCCTGAGCACCGTCGTCACGCTGCAGCAGCAGCGCAGCGAAGGTGGCGACACGCAAAGCCGGGCCTGGGTCAATGAACTCTACGCAGCGCAGGGCGCTGGCGCCTGGCAGTTCAGCGCCGGCAAGAAAATCGTGGCCTGGGATGTGGGCTACGGCTTTCGCCCCAACGACATGATCCAGCAGGAAGTTCGACGCACCTTGCTCAGCAACACGCTGGAAGGTCGCCCACTGCTGATGGCAGAGCACTTCGACGCCAGCACTGCCTGGTCCTGGGTTTGGGTCAATCCGACGGCATCAAGCGACGCGAGCGGTCCTGCAGAGCCAGCGCTGGCGTTGCGCGTCTACCAGCGCGATGGCGCCGTCGACTGGCACGGCTTTGCGCGCCTTGGTGCCCACAGCGGTGCCAGTGTCGGTGCCGCGGCGGCCTGGGTCGCCAGCGAAGCAACCGAACTGCACGCCTCGCTGCGCTACCTGCAGCGTGTGGACAGCAGCGCCATCGATCCGGCTGCTGGCGTGCTATCGATGAACAACCCGTGGCAGTCGGTGACACAGTCGAACGTGAAGCAGTTGCTGTTAGGGGGCACCTGGACCAACGAGGACCAGCTCAGTGTCCTGGCCGAAGCCTGGTGGGATGGCACGGCGCCATCGGACGCACAGTGGGATGCCTGGTCGGCGCGCAACGCACAACTGGGGGCTCTGGCTGCGATGGGCGTTCCAGCAGCCGCTGTAGCCGGCAATCTGGCCTGGCAGACGCAGGCTTTCAGCACTTCGCAGAGCCTGCGTCGCTCCAATGTCTTCGTGCGCCTGAGCTGGCAGCACGACGCCTGGCAACCAGCGCTGGACATGCTCTACACACCGGCCGATCAGGGCCGCATCCTGACCGCGTCGCTCACCTGGCAGGGCGACCGCGTACAGGTGCAGGGCGGTCTGCGCACATACGGTGGTCCGGGGAACTCCGTGCTCATGCAAACACCTGTGAGCGCCACGGCGTATGTCGCTGGCACGTGGACGTTCTGAAGAGCAACTATCATCTTCTCAATGGCGACTGCGATTCCCGCATCGCCGCTTTGGTCCGCTATTGAGGAAACCATCCCATGAGCACACGCTTGCGCGGCGTTTTTGCCCCGGTTCTGACACCGTTCAAGGCTTCTCTGGAGCCCGACGTCCAACGCTTTGTGGCGCACTGCCGCTGGCTGATCGACAACAAGGCGGGGCTGGCCATTTTTGGCACCAATTCGGAAGCGGCGTCGCTCGCTGTCGCAGAGCGCCTGGCCTTGACCGACGCGATTCTGGAGGCGGGCATTCCGGCCGCGCGCCTGATGCCCGGCACCGGCGGCTGCTCGATCACCGATGCCACCACCTTGACCAGGCATGCTGTGCAAAACGGTGCTTCGGGTGCGCTGATGCTGCCGCCCTTTTTCTACAAGGGTGTCTCTGACGAGGGGCTCTATGCCTATTACTCCGAAGTGATAGAGCGTGTTGGCGATGCGCGGCTGAAGGTTTATCTGTACCACATTCCCCAGGTTACGCAGGTGCCCATCACCATGAACCTGATTGCCATGCTGCGTAAGTGTTACCCCGATACCGTGGTCGGTGCCAAGGATTCATCGGGCAACTGGGACAACACCGCGGCCATAATCAGCAACTTTGCCAGCGATGGCTTTGATGTCTTTCCGGCCAGCGAGTCCCTGTTATCAAAGGCGCTGCCGCTCGGTGCAGCGGGCTGCATCAGCGCCACCGTGAACATGAACCCGGCCGGCATTCACGCGTTGTTTGAAGGCTGGAATGGACCCAGCGGCGCCGCGCTGCAGGCCAAGGCCGATGTGGTTCGCAATATCTTCCAGTCTGTGCCCATGATCCCCGCCATGAAGCGTGCGGTGGCTGAGTTCTCCCATGATCCATCATGGGCCGTCGTGCGCCCGCCACTGTGTGCTTTGGCTGATAGAGCTGCCAACGAGTTGCTCCAGACGTTGGCCGCTGCCGACTTCGAGATGCCAGGTTATCCCAAGGCCTGAGCTACATGGCCTTGAACAGGTGCACGTAGAGCCGGCTCACCGGCAGCTTTTCGGAGCGGCCACGCAGTGTCACGCTGAGCTTGCCGGCCTCGTCGCGCGTCACGGTATCGACGCAGTTTGAATTGACGACGGTGCCGCGGTGGATCTGCCAGAACAGCGTGGTATCAAGCTGCGGCAGCAGTTCTTTCAGCGGTGTGCGTATCAGGTACTCGCGGCTGGCCGTGAGCACGCGCACGTATTTGTCGGCCGCTTCGAAATACACGACATCAGCAACCGGCACCATGCGGATCGAGCTACCGACGCTGGCCTGGATCACTTTGAGTGGCGCGACGGCTGCTTGCGCCGTGGCGCCAAGCAAGCCGCGCAGCTGACCCAGGGTGGCTTCGAAATTCAAAGCAGGCTGTGCGCGATTGGCCAGTGCCTGCTGCAGCTTCGAGACGGTCTTCTGCAACCGTGCGGTCTGCACCGGCTTGAGCAGGTAATCCATCGCCTGCGCTTCGAAAGCGGCCATGGCGTACTGGTCGTAGGCGGTCACAAACACGAGCGCCGGAAAGGGTTTGCCCATGTTGACGTCGGTGTTCCAGCAGTCCGCCAGTTCGGCCGCAGCGTCCAGCCCGCTCAGACCCGGCATGCGGATGTCGAAGAAAAGCACATCGGGTTGCAGTTGCAAGGCCTGCGCCACGGCAGAGGCACCGTCCCCAACCATAGCCAAAATGCTCAGCTCGGGCCAGGCCAGCGCGAGTTCCGACTGCAGGGCGGCGGCGAGCAGCGGCTCGTCTTCGGCAATCAGCGCGGTTGGAGTGATGCTCGTCATCATTGCGGGGACGATCCAACAATCTCACAGGGAAATGCAAGACTCGCCGTTGCACCCGCGCCAGTTCCTGGAGTCAACATCAGTGCGCCGCGCGTGCCGTAGATGGTGGCCAGTCGCTCACGCACCTGGGTCATGCCGAAACCGTCCACCACCTGCTCGCCCTCGGGCAAGCCAACGCCGGTGTCGGTCACTTCAAGCTTCAGCACACCCGCTTCGTGGGTAGCCCGCACGAGAACGCTGCCGCCCTCGATCTTGGGTTCCAGTCCATGCTTGATGGCGTTCTCGACCAGCGGCTGCAAAACCAGCGGTGGCACCGGTACGCTGGCCAGAGCGTCGGGCAGCTCCAGCGTGTAGTGCAGGCGTGGCCCCATGCGCACTTTGAGCAGTTCGAGGTAGTCGCGCACGCGGTCAAATTCGGTCTGCAGCGGATGTGCTGTGGCGCGCGAGGCATTCAGTGTGGCACGCAGGTAGGCATTGAGGTGGTCCAGCATCGCGATGGCCGCATCCGGCTGGCTGCCGATCAGGGCGCGCAGGTTGGCCAGAGTGTTGAACAACATGTGCGGCTCCAACTGGCTTTGCAACAGCACAAGTCTGGATTCGGCGGCGTGGCGCTGTGCCGCCTCGGTCTCTGCAGCGGCATAAGCCATGTCCTGGCTGGCAGCAGCCAGTTGCTCGCGGCTCATGAAGTAATAGGTCATGGCGCCGCCCGCGGTCAGGCTCAGCAGCAAATAGGCCAGGACCTGGCGGGGTTGCTCCGACCATAGGCCTTCGGTGGAGTAGTTGAGCAGCCAGGCTGCCAGGTAAAGCCCGATGACGTAGCCCAGCACGACGCACACTGGAATGACGAAGAACAGCCGGCGCCAATGCTGTTTTGGCTCGGGCAGCAGGAAGCGCCGGGCCAGCTCAATGAGCAGCCAGATGTTGATGCCGATGCAGTGCGAATAGACCAGGTTCGGGCCAAACGGGTTGTCGCCAAAGGCCGTCAGGCTCAGGGCGATGAACGTGTTGATGGTCAGACCCGGCACGCTGCGCTGGAGCAGCGCCAGCGGCGTCCATTGCACGACGGAATTTGATGCGACTGGCATCAGCGCCTGTTCTGCTCTTGCAGACGGTCACGTTCCTGCTGTACCAGGCGTTCGCGAAAATTGCTGCCTGGTGGCGCAACAAAGACGACCATGCCGTGGATCAGCAGGCCCAGACCCCATCCGAGGGCCGGAAAAATGGCCCAGTGGCGGCCGCTGAAACTTGAGAGCAGCGCCAGGCCGATGTTGACAGCGATGTAAACAAAGGCGTGGATGTACCAGCCCATTTTCTTTCCGGCGCGTTTGCGCGCCAGGCGTTCGATGTCTTCAGGTGTCATGTTGGAGCTCATGGTGTTTCCTCGAAATAATACAGGCAGCCCGGACTATGCCGGTCTGTGCGGTATCCTGACATGAAAATGCGACCAAACGCGCAAACAACTACGCCATCAGCGTTCAGCTGGCGCGAACCTCGCCATCGGCGCGACCGGCTTGCAGCCACTGAGCCTCCAGCGCGGCAATGGGTACGGGGCGGCTGAACAGATAGCCCTGGTAGGCATGGCAACCCAGATCCGCCAGAAAATTGCGCTGTGCCTCGATCTCGACACCTTCGGCGATCACCGACAAGCCCATACTGTTGGCCAGCGCGACGATGGTGCGCGCGATAGCCGAATCGTTGGGGTCTGTCAGGATGTTTCTGATGAAACCCTGATCGATCTTGAGCTGGTCCAGCGGCAAGCGCTTGAGGTAGGACAGTGAGGAGTAGCCGGTACCAAAATCATCGAGCGAAAAGCTCACGCCTTTCATTTTCAGAGTGGCCATCTTGGTGATGATGCCTTCGACATCCTTGACCAGCATGCTCTCGGTCAGTTCCAGCTTCAGGCGTTTCGGGTTGGCACCGGTCTTCTCAAGCACTGCGAGTACCTGATCGACAAACTCCTGCTGGTGAAATTGACGTGCGCTGACGTTGACTGCCATGCTCAGGTGCTCTGTCTCCTGCCGCAATGCCCACAGCGCAAGCTGTTGGCATGCCGTTTCCATGACCCACTGGCCCATGGGAAGAATCAAGCCTGTTTCTTCGGCCAGGGGAATGAACTCCGCTGGTGACACCAGGCCGCGTATCGGGTGTTGCCAGCGCAACAGTGCCTCGACACCGGTTACGCGGCCACTTCCTACAACCTGGGTTTGGTAGAAAAGCGCAAACTGCCGGTTCAGAACCGCTTCACGCAGATCAGCTTCCAACGCGAGTCGATTTGTGACCTCGACCTGCATCTGCGGGTCAAAGAAGCGCAGGGTGTTGCGGCCAACCGCCTTGGCCTGATACATCGCCAACTCGGCACGTTTGAGTAGCTCCTCGTTGCTTTCCTGTCGATGGCCACCAAACAGCGTGATGCCGATGCTGCAACTGCCGTGGTAGATGCCCTGGTCCAACTGGTGCTCCTGATTGAGTCTGGCCAGAATCTTTTCACTGATTGTCTTGGTCTGCGTCGCCGCTTCAATTTCAGTCTTGCTCAAGTCTTCCAGGATCACGACAAATTCATCGCTTCCCAGGCGTGCCACAGTGTCGCCTTCGCGGACGCAGGCACCCAGACGCTGTGCCACCTGCGTCAGCAGGCTGTCACCCTGCAAATGTCCCAGCGTGTCATTGAGGCTTTTGAAGTTGTCCAGATCGACGAACAGCATGGCACTCCAATTTTGGTGGCGGGCTCCGGCCGCGCCGGCCTGCGTCAGTCTGTCCATCAGCAGCCGGCGATTCGGCAAATTCGTCAAGGGGTCGTAGTAGACCAGACTGTTGATCCGGTCCTGGCTCAACCTGCGCTCGGTGATGTCGCGGTGAAAGGCTTGAAGCAGCGATTCACCGTTGGAAACAATCAGGCTCGAAGTTACTTCGAGCGGCAGGATGTGGCCATCCTTGTGGAAGTGCTCGACCTCGAAAGTCAGGGACTCGCCAGCCAGGATGCGCTGCAATCGTCCCGGCAGACCGTGCGCTGTCGCAGGAGTGTCGAGTTCACGCAGATTGAGGTTCTGCATTTCCTCGGGCTGGTAGCCGTGCATGAGCGCAAACGATTGGTTCACGGCAACGATGGCGCCATTGGGTCGCAAGATCAAGATGCCCTCGCTGGCCCTGTCGAACAGCAACTGAAAGCGCTCTTCGCGCGTGTGCAGGGCAGTCTGCGCCAGTTCGCGCTCGTCCATGAGCCTGTGCATCTCATTCAGGCGGCGTCGGTAGGAATAGACGATAAAGACGGCCAGGGCAGTCGTGAGGATGTAGATGACAGACTGGTCAGCCGCATGCATCAGCGGCGACGAGTGCAGCTTGTCGGGCAAAAAGCCCAGAGTGTGAGCCGCGACCATGACGAAAGCTGCCGTCACTGTCATGGCCGCCAGCGCCAGAGCAGTTCGTCTGCTGATCAGCAGGGCAGCAATCAGGATGATCATCGGGTAAGACACGACGACCGGGGAAAGCACGCCGTCTGTAAAAAACGCTGCCCCGGTCACGGCCACCCAGATGCCAAATACCAGAACCACTTTGCTGGCGTGAACCCTGCCGTAATGCAACAAGCACCAGGCTGTCATCGCAATCAAGACGACCACCAGAGGTCCTCGTGATCGCACCATTTGCTCTGGCGCGATGAGGTACAGGCCCAGCACTGCCAGCGCGGCACCCAAGAGCAAGGCCGCGATGGAAAACCTGAGAAATGCGGGGGCCTGTTCCGATGAAATGGTACTGCCCGCTCCCTGCTCGACGGCTGTCGTCGGCTCTTCGGGGGGTGTGAGGGATGCGACCACGGTTGCCTGGATAGGAATATCGACGCGTTATACAGGTTTGAGCGTCGACGACTTTTGACTTGGGTCAGCGTCGATGAAATCAAAGGTTGTGAATAGAATCGGCGGTCATCCACTGGAGAACTTATTGGACACTGCATTGCTCATCAAAGCCGCCATCATGGGAGTCGTCGAAGGGCTGACCGAGTTCCTGCCGATTTCGTCGACCGGGCATCTGATTCTGACCGGTTCCTTGCTCGATTTCTCGGACGACAGGGCCAAAGTCTTTGACATCGCCATCCAGACCGGCGCAATATTTGCCGTGATTCTGGTTTACTGGCAGAAGATTCGCGACACCATGCTGGCACTGCCGACCGACAGGCAGGCACAACGTTTCGCGCTGAATGTCCTGATCGGCTTTTTGCCGGCAGCTGTGATTGGCCTGGCCGTTTACAAGACCATCAAGGCGCATTTGTTCAATCCGCCGGTCGTGGCAGGCGCCTTCATCATCGGTGCTTTCATCATTCTTTGGGTTGAGAAGAGGGCCAGACTGGTGCCACGCATCCAGAACGTTGACGACATGCGCTGGACCGATGCCCTGAAAGTCGGCCTGGTGCAGTGCCTTGGGATGATTCCGGGCACCAGCAGAAGCGGTGCCACCATCATCGGCGGCATGCTGCTGGGCCTTTCACGCAAGGCAGCGACCGAGTTTTCGTTTTTCCTGGCCATTCCCACCCTGATCGGTGCTGGCGTCTATAGCTTGTACAAGGAGCGCGCGCTGCTGTCGCTGGCCGATCTGCCGCTCTTTGGCGTCGGACTGGTTGTGTCCTTTATCAGCGCCTGGCTGTGCATCCGCTGGCTGCTGCGCTATATCGCTACACACAGTTTTGTCGGCTTTGCCTATTACCGCATTGTTTTCGGGTTGGTGGTACTGGCTACGGCCTGGAGCGGCAGCGTAACCTGGGCGGCCTAGCTGCTTAGGGCATGGACAGCAGCGCCGCTTCCATGGCTGCGGTTGCGGGTCCTCCCGCAGGGTCTCAGATCAACTTCTCCTCCGGCGTGCTGATCTTCTTCAAGGGCTGGCTGCGCCCTGATTGAGTCAGTAGCGGCACTGCGGTCTGCTCACCGTTCCACATCGGATCTTCGATGCTGTCAAACACTTCGCGCAGCTTCTGCCCCCAACTGCCGTGCAGCATCCGGAAGTAGGGGTTGTTCTCATCGATGCAGACCACCTTGTCGGTCTGGAATTCGTTGGCCTGATAAATCACCATGTCCAGCGGCAAGCCGACCGACAGATTCGATTTGAGCGTTGAATCCATCGAAACCAGCGCACATTTGGCGGCCTCGTCCAGCGGCGTGATGGGCGTGATGACGCGGTCCAGCACCGGCTTGCCGTACTTGGATTCGCCGACCTGAAAGTAGGGCGTCTCGGGCGTGGCTTCAATGAAGTTGCCGGCCGAATAGACCTGGAACAATCGCATGCCTTCACCCCTGATCTGGCCACCAAAAATGAGCGAGACATTGAATTCGACACCCGCCTGTTTGAGCGAAGCGGCGTCACGCTCGTAGACGTGGCGAATGGCAGAGCCCAGCACGCGCGCCGCATCGAACATGCTTTTGGCGTTCCAGATAGTGATCGGTTCGCTGTCTTCGTGTTCCTTGAGCTGCTCGACCTGCAGGATCTCGCGCACCGATTGCGAAATGCTCAGGTTGCCGGCTGACAGCAGCACCATGAAGCGGTCGCCCGGCTTCTCGTAAACAATCATCTTGCGGAAAGTGCTGATCTGGTCCAGCCCGGCGTTGGTACGCGAGTCGGACAGGAAGACCAGCCCGGCATTGAGTTTGATGGCGACGCAGTAGGTCATGGGATGCGCTGAGGTAAAGGCAACAGTGTAGAACGCCCGGAGGTCGAAAGTGATAATGGGCGTCCATGCATGAAATCCGCCGTCCCAGCAGCTTCGACCGTTCCAGGCCGGTCGGGCGATTTTTGCATTGCTTCACCGGGATGTTTGTTGTTGATCGTACGGCCACCATGCCCTGGAGAATCATCCGATCCAGCGCATTCTGCGGCGCATATTACTGGCTTACCAAGGACTTGTTGGGACCCGTGGAATTGCTGTTCCTGGCAGTCGCTATCGGAGCCTCGTTCGCACGTATCTTTATCGACTTGCTGGCTGAACTGAGTTGGATGTATCGCCGTGGCATGATGGAGTCGTTGAGCGGGAACTACTATCAGTTTCAAAGTTTCCGCTTGCACATAGTGGAGGATGATGATCACTGTCGCTGGGTCCCTACCGAGAAGATCCGTGAGATCGTTGGCCAATTGGCGAGCGACAACACATTGGCACAGCTGTTTCCTACTGGCCACCAGTGCCTGGGCGACGAGCAAAAAGGTTATCTGCGCGACGACGCTGTGATCGCCCATCTTGGTAGCGCCAATACGCCACAGGCCATCAAGTTCAAGAACTGGATCGAGCGCAACGTTGCCTTTCCGGCGCGCAGAACTCGCCAGCGCAAGGGTGTTGTGGTCAGGGCCGCGACGGCCGAGCGCGAAGATTGAGCGCCAGCAGGCGCTTGAGGATTTCCTCGTCGGGCATGTCGGCGCTGTAGTCGCTCCAGCCGTAGGCTTGGGCCACGGCAAGGTCAAGCTGCTGGTGCGCCATCACGAGCCACTGTGGACGCAGGTTGTACAGGTTGGTGAGCGTGCGTTTTTGAAGTGCCTTCAGGTCGTCCTGACGGATGCCGGGTTTGGGTTCAACACGATCAGGGTAGGGCGACTCGCTCATACCCAGCGGCGTGACCTCCGGTACTTTGTGCGTCCACTCCCTGGGGTTGAGCCAGTTTTCTCTGAGGTCGTTGAGTTTCTTTGCGGCGGTGGCTATTTGTATTGCTACGTCGCGGGTTGATCGTGTTGGTTGGTGCTCGGACGGCGGGGGTGGCACGGACGCCGGAGCCTCATACGCTTCGCTTTTTGAAATCGGCCCCGACATCCGAACCACCCCCGCCTCGCGCGGTTGGTCAGCGGGAACCACACCCCCGTCATCGCGAGGCCGCAGGCCGTGGCGATCCATGACCCCGGGCTGCATGGATTGCCGCGCTTCGCTCGCAATGACAGGAATCAGGGCACCGTCTGCGACTTCTTCCATTTGCTGATGCGCCGTGTCGGCGGGTGTCAGGCCGGTGGGAAAGGGGAAGGTTTCGAAGCAGGTGGTTGGCGTGTAGCGCGGTCGGTCTTCGAGCGAGGTGCCCATGCGTAGCGACCAGAGCTCATGGAAGCGGCTGTGCAGGATGCCGAACGTGGTGTCGTCGGCGCGGGCTATGACCACAAGCTGAATATCAGGAAGAATGCCAGCGGGAAGGTGTACCCAGACCCGGTGCTTCGAAAGCCGTGGCGTTGCGATAAATCTCGGCAGCAAAGCCAGTGCTCGGCGAAGTGCTGGGGATGGCTCACCAAGCCGCCACCAGTATTTTTTGCGGCTCTCACGCCGCCCAGCCAATCGCATCGGCTTAACTTGCTTTGTAAGGTATCCAAATGGTTGCTCCGCTAGCGCTGCTTCGCTCTCTGGCATCGATAAGCCAAAGTCGATGATCCAAGTGTTCGATGACCTATCTGTGATGTCTTTGCCATTGCTCCATGGACGCAATATGCGAGAAATTTGTGGCCCGAGAGATGGCTGCGCCAGCCACATTCGTGCGGTACTTCCTGTGATAGTGAACGGCCCATTTTGCTGCACGCCAAGAAGGCATGCAAATGCGCTACTCCGCAGTTTTTCAACCGCGGCCAGACCTCCAAGCTGGCTATTTGCCGCCAGATCAGCATTGATGAAATTGACTTCCAAGCCATCAAGTCGCGGTGTTTGTTTGCTTACTCCAAACGCCACCAGCGACACGCGAACCGCCGCACCATCATTGACCCAGCCCTCGTCGCTCCAGGCCTCAAAAATGCGGGTGGTCTTTGTGATGGCATCAAGCACCGCCCGGTTCTTGCCACCGCGAATCGAGTTGGTTGCAACCAGTCCAGCGGCAAGCAAGCCATTGCTCTCAATCGCTGCGCGTGCCTTCTCGAACCAGTAGCAAACCAGATCGGCACCACCGGGAACACGGCCGTGATAGGTTTTGCGTAGCGTCTCGGTGTAGGTGTCGCCCAACTCGGAACGCATTTTCTTGTCGCCCAAAAACGGTGGGTTGCCGATGACGACGTTGGCTTTGGGCCAGGTGGCTTCGGCTACACCGCCGGAATTGGGGTCAGAGCCCGAGTTTTGCTGCGCAAAATCGGGATCCGACCCCAATTCCTGCTCCGATGGTCTTCGTGTCCCGTCACTGCTCAGGGACGTGCTTGGGGCGGATGTTGGGGGCGATTTCAAAAAGCGAAGCGTATGAGCCCCCGGCATCTGCCCCGAGTGCGGCCCGGGTTCAAATCGGACCAGAAGGGCATCGCGGCACTCGATGTGGTCCAGCGGCTCCAGAACGGGGTTGGTCTTGAACTCGTAGCCGTGCGCCAGGCGCCACTGCAGTTCGCCAATCCAGACCGTCACGCGCGCCAGTTCGGCGGCGTACTCGTTGAGCTCGATGCCCAGCACGTTGTGTGGACCAGTGACCAGATCAGCTTCGCGGTCCAGGCCGAGAGCGGCGGCTTCCAGGTGGCTGCGATGCTCGATGTCTTTCAGCGCCTTCAACCCGAGAAACAGAAAGTTGCCGCTGCCACAGGCCGGGTCCAGTACACGGTAGTTGTTCAGCTCATCAAGCCATGTGATGAACCTGGCTTTGGCATCGCGGTAATTTTTGTCGCCTTTCTTCTTGCTCTTGGCCTGCAGCGCGCCAATCTCTTGCGCCACTTGTTGCCAGCGCTGCAGCAAGGGGCGACGCAGCACCGGCTCGATCAGGCGGTCGATGGTGGCGGTGTCGGTGTAGTGGGCGCCCAGCTGACTGCGCTTGGCCGGGTCCAGACCGCGCTCGAACAGGGTGCCGAAGATCGAGACGTCGATGGCCGACCAGTTCAGGGCGGCGGCATTGCGCAACTCGGTCATGTCCAGAATCGTCAGCGTCGGAATGTTGACCTTCTTGAACAGGCCACCGTTGAACCAGGGTATGTCATCGTTGCCATACAAGCCGCCGTCGCGCATCACGGTAAACAGATTGTTCAGGCCGGTGGCAAGTTTGTCGCTGGTGAGGTTCTTGTTCTTCACCAAACCCTCAAACATGCGCCCGGGCAGCAAGCCCACGTCTTCGGCAAAGAAACACAACAGGCACTGCGTGAGAAAGTGTGCAACCTGGTCGGAACCCATGGCCGTGTTGCGCCGGCGCAAGCCCTCTGCCAATGTGGAGAAACTCCGGGCGGCTGCCTCGGTGATGTCGCGGCTGGTCTTCTTGGGCCGGAAGCTTTTGGGCTCGATCCACAGGCGGCGCAGCAGCGCCTGCTTCTCGGGCTGGTCCAACTCGTGCAGCAACACGGTGTGCACCTCGGACGGGTGGCCGTTGAACTGCGTATGAATGCGGATGGTGAGGCGGTCGCACACCACCAGCAGCGGCGGATTGAAGAGCGCCAGGCTGTAGGTCAGAAGTTGCTTGAGGGCGGTATCGAGATTCTTGCCAGGCGCCTTGTTTTCCCAGGCAAAGTGGTCGCGCTTGAAAACGTCGGCGTAGCCCCGCGCCTCGCCCAGAACCAGGGTGTCCTGCTCAAACAGGTAGTCGCCTTTGTTGCCCGGCGTGGGCACACCGAGCAGCGCACACAAATCCATGAAGTGGGCTTGCGCGCCCTGGCGCTCGTTCAGTTCGAACGCCGGGCCACCGGGACCCCATTTGGCGATGAATTCTGAAGGGGTCATGCGCAGGACGTTGTGGCAGACTCAGGCGTGCTGCCCATGCTCAAGTTCCCATCCTTTGCAGGCGAGACCGACGATGCGCGGTACCGGTCGCGCCCCAGTGCGATATTGGCTTACCGTGCGTCTGGTCAAACCAATCGCATTTGCCGCGTCGGTCAGACTCAGTCCATGGGCGTCTTGCCAGCGGCGAAAGTACACGTTTTCCGTCATGCCGGCTTGTTCAAGTGCCAATTCAATCAATCGATCTGAATCCAGTGAAGCGCCGCAGTCCCACTCCAAAGTCCAGCCGAAATCGGCGACTTTTGCGGTGGCAAATTCGGTCGAATTTTCAAGTGCGGAAAAGGCTTGCAATCGCCGCGCGACATCTGACATATCCACCTTCAAAATGCGACCGTCAGAAAAAGTGGCTTTCAGGGTCATACCTGGTCCGGTTGCGACGGACTCCAATCGTGCGGCTTGCTTTTTCATGAATTACCTCTTTCTCGGGTTGTTCATCTTCTTCCACTCAGTTTCAACCACGGCACTGTTCTCAAGAATCCAGCGGGATGCCGCCTCAATCACTCGTGCAGGCACGCCCGAATTCAGGATCAGCCCGCCGACTGAGATGGAAGCTTTTCCATCAGGATGCAAGACATGGGCATGAACCGGCGGATGCTCGTCACCCTGCACCTTGATGATCCATCCATCGCCGGTAAATATTTTTCCCATGACAGTCGAAACATTATAGAGAAAATATTTCTCTATGTGCCTAGACCTTCGCCGCCAACGCTTTGAGTTGGTACAGCGCATCGAGCGCTTCGCGGGGGCTCAGGGCATCGGGGTTGATGGTTTCCAGCGCCTTCTCCACGACACTCAGTGGCACGCTTTCGGCGACCGGTGGTGGCGCAAAGAGATCGACTTGTGTGTCGCTTTGGGTCGCGTGCTGCTCCAGAGCCTCCAGCGTGTGGCGCGCCTGATTGACGACGGCGCCTGGCATGCCCGCCAGTCGCGCTACCTGGATGCCGTAGCTGCGGCTCGCCGGGCCGCTCTGGATTTCGTGCAGAAACACGATGTCGCGCCCGGACTCGGCGGCGCTGACGTGCACATTGATGGCTGCGTGGTGCGTCGCCGGGAAGGTGGTCAGTTCGAAGTAGTGCGTTGCAAAAAGCGTGTAGGCCTGTGTGCGGTCGTGCAACTGGCTGGCGATGGCGGAGGCCAGCGCCAGCCCGTCAAAGGTGCTGGTGCCGCGGCCAATTTCGTCCATCAGCACGAGTGAGTTGGGTGTGGCGCTGTGCAGGATCTGCGCCGCTTCGAGCATCTCCAGCATGAAGGTGGACTGGGCATTGGCCAGATCGTCAGCGGCGCCGATCCGGGTGTGGATGGCGTCAATCGGTCCCAGGCGGCAGGCTGCTGCCGGCACGTAGCTGCCGATGCTCGCGAGCAACACGATGACCGCGATCTGGCGCATATAGGTCGATTTGCCGCCCATGTTCGGGCCGGTGATGATCTGCATGCGCTGCTTGGGGCCGAGCCGTGTGTCATTGGCAATGAAGCTTCCCGCGCTGGTTTCATTCAAGCGCATCTCCACCACCGGGTGCCGGCCGGCCTCGATTTCCAGGCAGGGCTCACGGGAGAATTGAGGTGAACACCAGTTCAGTGTCAGAGCCCGTTCGCTCAGGGCGCACAGCGCGTCCAGCGTCGCCAGTGCACGCGCCAGTTGTGTGAGTCGTGGCACAAAGACCTGCAACTCGTCGAGTAACTGTTCAAACAGGAACTTCTCTCGTGTCAAGGCGCGCTCCTGTGCGCTCAGCGCCTTGTCTTCAAAGGCTTTCAACTCCGGTGTGATGAAGCGTTCTGCATTCTTCAGCGTCTGGCGCCGCCGGTAGTCAGCGGGCACCTTGTCAAGTTGACCCTGCGTGACCTCAATGAAAAAGCCATGCACCTTGTTGTATTGCACGCGCAGATTGGCAATGCCGGTGCGCGCCTTTTCCCGCGCCTCAATGTCAAGCAAAAAGGCGTCGGCGTTGCTTTGGATCGCGCGAAGCTCATCGAGATCGACATCAAATCCGCTCGCGATCACGCCACCATCGCGCAGCAGGGCAGCGGGCTCAGGATCGAGTGCGCGTGCCAGCAGTCCGAGGCAATCCTCGGGGCGCAGCAGATGCGCCGCGAGCTGCTGCAGATAGGGCTCTGCCGCAGGAATTACGGTCAGCAGCAGTTCGGTCTTCTTCAAGGTCTGTTGCAATGCAATTAGTTCACGCGGGCGCACCTGACGCAGTGCCAGCCGGGCCGTGATGCGCTCCACGTCGCTGCTGCCCTTGAGCAGTTCCCGCAGTTGGAACGCTGCGCCTGCATTGAGGGCTGCGATGGCGCCCAGGCGTTGCTGCGCCTGGGTGCGCTCGCGCCGGGGTGCGAGCAACCAGCTTTTCAGCAAGCGGCTGCCCATGCCGGTCATGCAACTGTCGATCAGCGAAAACAGCGTCGGCTGCTCCAGCCCGCGCAGGGTTTGCGTCAACTCCAGATTGCGCCGGGTGTTCTGTGGCAATTCGATCAACTCGTCATTACGTTGCACCCGCAGGTTGTGCAGGTGCGTCAAGGCGCGGCCTTGCGTGTGCTCGGCATAGGCCAGCAAGGCGGCTGCTGCGGCATGGGCCAGCGGCAGGTCCTGCGCCTGCCAGGCGGCCAGACTGGCGGCCTTGAGTTGCTCCAGCAGCTTGCGCTGGCCCAGGCCCGCATCGAACTGCCAGTCCGGTCGCAGCGTGACCGACAGGCGCCCCGCAACCTGCAGGCTGCGCAACCGCGACTCAAAGGCCGCTGTGGCCCCAGCACTGAACAGCAGTTCGCCCGGGTTGATGCGCGCAACCCAGTCGGCAAGTTCTTCGCTGGCACATTGCGCCAGGCACATCTCGCCCTGCGTGATGCTGAGCCAGGCCAGGCCGCACAGGTTGCGCTCTCCCTGGTGCACGGCCAGCAAGAGCGA
>CAIYGK010000157.1 GCA_903925725.1 uncultured beta proteobacterium
CTCGTGCGTGGCGAGCAACTCGAACTCGGTGTCATCGGCAGCAGCCTTCCCCGAAGCCATCAGCACCTGACCGCGCGGAATGGTCAGCGTGTGGATCACGGTGCCGGTTGCCGGCTCCCAGAGCCAGTAGCCAACCTGATCATGGTAAGTCTGCACCTCGTCGGGTTTGACCATATGGGTGTGGTAACGCAGTCCGTATAGCAGTTGCGGACCATTGGTCTGCGGATCAAGTGGTTCAATTGACATGGTCTCAACAAAGACCTGCTTTCTCGCTCCGTCAACGGCGGGATTGACATCCAGGCCGCGAAGCCCGCGCCAAGTGCCGGCCAGGGCGCGTAGCGGACCCAGATTCTTCAGTGTGTCGACATCGATCCTGGCTGGCTCGGTGTAGATGTCATTGGCAAATTCACTCATGAAAAGTTCCTCCAAAACAGGAACCTGATTATCCGGATTCCGGACACTTACTCTGTGCGCCAAGTCACATCCGCAGCGCCGCCTTTCGCTCGCGAATCAGATCGCCACCAGTTCACGCACGCCGTCTATTTCCATGTTCGGACCTTTACCGCGCGCCAGCACAGCACCGCGCTCCATCACCACATAGTCGTCGGCCAGGTCGCGGGCGAAGTCGTAATACTGTTCCACCAACACGATCGCCATGCCGCCGCGGTCCGCCAGCATGCGAATCACGCGCCCGATGTCCTTGATGATGCTGGGCTGAATGCCCTCGGTCGGTTCATCGAGCACCAGCAGCCTGGGCTTGGCGGCCAGTGCGCGTGCAATCGCCAACTGCTGCTGCTGACCACCTGACAAATCGCCGCCGCGACGCTGCAGCATCTGCTTCAAAACCGGAAACAGCTCGAACAGTTCGTTCGGAATCGGCGTACCCGCGCTTTTGTAGGCCAGACCCATGCGCAGGTTTTCTTCGACCGTCAACCGCGCGAAGATCTCGCGACCCTGCGGCACAAAGCCGATACCTGCGCGTGCCCGCTCATAGGGTGTGGCGTCCTGAATCGGCTTGCCATCAATCTCAATACTGCCATTCCTGATGGGTACCAGACCCATCAGACTTTTCAGTAAGGTCGTTTTGCCCACACCATTGCGGCCCAGAATCACAGTCACCTTGCCGAGTGCTGCCTGCAGGCTGACGTCGCGCAGGATGTGCGAGCCGCCGTAGTACTGGTTGATGTTCTTGATGTTGAGCATGATCAGCGACCCAGATAGACCTCAATCACACGCTCATCCGCCTGCACCTGCGCCAGCGTCCCTTGCGCCAGCACGGAGCCATCGCAGAGCACCGTCACAATGTCGGAAATCGTGTTGATGAAGCTCATGTCGTGCTCCACCACCATCAGCGAATGCTTGCCTTTGAGTGTGAGAAACAACTCCGCCGTGCGCTCGGTTTCCTCGTCCGTCATGCCGGCTACCGGCTCGTCCAGCAGCAGCAATTTGGGATCCTGCATCAGGAGCATGCCGATCTCCAGCCACTGCTTCTGGCCGTGACTCAAATTGCCGGCCTGGCGCAACACGCTCTCGGTCAGGTGAATGGTATGCAGCACTTCGGCCAGGCGATCACTTTGCGCCGAATCAAGCTTGAAGAAGACGGACCGAGTGACCGCCTTGTTGGTCTTGAGTGCGAGCTCCAGGTTTTCGAACACGCTCAAATGTTCAAACACAGTGGGTTTTTGAAACTTGCGACCAATGCCAAGCTGTGCAATCTCCGGCTCGGTATAGCGCAGCAGGTCAATCGTGCTGCCAAAAAAGACGCGACCCTCATCCGGCTTGGTCTTGCCGGTGATGATGTCCATCATGGTGGTCTTGCCGGCGCCGTTCGGGCCGATGACGCAGCGCAACTCGCCGGGTGCAATGTCGAGTGAGAGTTTGTTGATCGCCTTGAAACCGTCAAAGCTGACACTGACATCTTCCAGATACAGGATGCGACCGTGTGTTACGTCCACTTCTCCCGGCGTGGCGATGCGCGAGAAGCCAGCGTCGCGGCCGCCTGACTCGGTATGGCCATGCACCGTCTTCAGTGCGTGTGCTTCGGCCCGACGGGCGCCCTGCTCCAGCAAATCAGGCGTCATGGCCAGACCCCCGCAGCTTCTTCACCAAACCCACAACGCCATTAGGCAGGAACAGCGTCACACTAATGAACAGGGCACCCAGAAAGTAAAGCCAGAACTCCGGGTAGGCGACGGTGAGCCAGCTCTTGGCTCCATTGACGATGAAGGCGCCGATGACCGGACCAATCAAGGTGGCGCGGCCACCCACTGCAGCCCAAATCGCGATCTCGATCGAGTTGGCCGGGCTCATCTCGCTCGGGTTGATGATGCCAACCTGCGGCACATACAGCGCACCGGCAACGCCGCACATCATGGCCGAAATGGTCCAGATCGTGAGCTTGTAGCCAATGGGGTTGTAGCCCGAGAACATGACACGCGTCTCAGCGTCCCGCACCGCCTGCAAGACCCGGCCGAACTTACTACTGATCAGCCAGCGTGCCAGCAGAAAGAAACCCAGCAGCGTGGCGCCGGTCAGCACAAAGAGCGTCATGCGCATGCCCGGAGTGGCAATCGGGATGCTGAGTATCCGCTTGAAGTCAGTGAAACCGTTGTTGCCGCCAAAGCCGGTTTCATTGCGAAAGAACAGCAGCATGGCAGCAAAAGTCATGGCCTGCGTGATGATGGAAAAGTAAACGCCCTTGATACGCGAGCGAAACGCGAAGAAGCCGAACACAAAGGCCACCAGACCCGGCACCGCCACGATCAGGAACAGGGTGGCGGCAAAGCTGTCGCTGAAAGTCCAGTGCCAAGGCAGCGTCTTCCAGTCCAGAAACACCATGAAGTCGGGCAGGCTGCTCTTGTAGTTGCCTTCCAGCCCAATCTGGCGCATCAGGTACATGCCCATGGCGTAGCCGCCCAGCGCAAAGAACACGCCATGACCCAGGCTCAGGATGCCGGTGTAGCCCCAGATCAGGTCCATCGCCAGTGCACAGATGGCGTAGCACATGATCTTGCCAACCAGTGCCACCGCGTAGTCGCTCAGATGAAACAGACTCTCCTTGGGCAGCAGCAGGTTGAGCACCGGTGCCAAGGCGCAAACCAGCAGCAAGGCCACTACAAATGCGCTCCAGCCCCGGCCGGTCAGTACCGGTCCCTTGGCGGGCAAGGCGACGGTGCTCATGCTTCAGCGCTCCGGCCCTTCATGGCGAAGATGCCTTGCGGACGCTTCTGGATGAAGATGATGATGAACACCAGCACCGCGATCTTGGCCAGCACGGCGCCGGTCCATCCCTCCAGAAACTTGTTCAGCACGCCCAGGCCCATGGCTGCGTACACCGTACCCGCCAACTGGCCAACGCCACCCAGCACGACGACCATGAAGGAATCGACGATGTAGCCCTGACCCAGATCAGGCCCAACGTTGCCGACCTGACTTAGCGCGCAGCCGGCCAGCCCGGCGATGCCCGAACCCAGCGCAAAGGCGTAGGTGTCGATGCGCGCCGTATTGACGCCCATGCAGGAGGCGATCGGGCGGTTTTGAGTGACGCCACGCACAAACAGACCCAGGCGCGTGCGACCGATCAGCCAGGCCACAGCAAGCAGCACAAAGACGGCAAAGCCCACAATCACCCGGCGGTTGTAGGGAAGGGACAGGTTGCCCAGCACCTGCACGCCACCGCTCATCCACGACGGGTTTACAACACCGACGTTCTGCGCGCCAAACAGCGTACGGACCAACTGCATCAACATCAGGCTGATACCCCAGGTGGCGAGCAGGGTTTCCAGCGGGCGACCGTACAGGAAGCGGATCACGCCGCGCTCCAGCGCCGCGCCCATCAAGGCCGATGCCAGAAAAGCCACCGGCACGGCGGCCAGCAAGTACCAGTCAAAGGCAGAGGGCAGGTATTTCTGAAACAGCACCTGCACCACGTAGGTGGCATAGGCGCCAATCATCATCAACTCGCCGTGCGCCATATTGATGACGCCCATCAGGCCGTAGGTGATGGCCAGACCGAGCGCCACCAGCAGCAGGATGCTGCCCAGACTGATGCCGCTGAAGATGGCACCGAGGCGGTCGCCCCAGGCCAGTGCACCTTCCACCTCGCGCAAACTCTTCTGCAGCGCGGCTTTCACATCGGGCTCGCTCTCGACTTTGATCCGCTCCAG
Organism: uncultured beta proteobacterium; assembly: GCA_903925725.1. Taxonomy (GTDB): domain Bacteria; phylum Pseudomonadota; class Gammaproteobacteria; order Burkholderiales; family Burkholderiaceae_C; genus Rhodoferax. The sequence continues at coordinate 4,167 of CAIYGK010000157.1, forward strand.
CAGAACGGTCTTGGTGTTGGCCTGCGTGCTGCTGGCCAG
>CAIYGK010000158.1 GCA_903925725.1 uncultured beta proteobacterium
CCGTATGTTTGCTAAGGGGCACGTTCTTGTTCGACACGCCGTTCTTCTTGATGCCAAACACCGCATAATCCCAAGCGATCCCGAGCGTGCCGGTCTTTCGATCCGGCGCTGGCGTCAGAGTCGTCGTTGCAGAATAGTCTAGCAACTTCCAACCGCCCAGAATTCCGCCGATTTGCAGAGTGCCGGTGACATTTGCTGCCGCAACACTCGCTGTGCTGTTTGCCGTACCCGTGATGTTGGTCCACAACGACAGCATGTTTGCCGAGCCGACGCTCTTGGCCCAAGTCCCGGAGATCCCAGACGCCCCTGACGAAGGCGGGGATTGGGCGCGGACCAGTCGAACGGGTAGGTCTTGGCAAACCGCTGGGTAATCTGGGGCAAATCCAAGAACGGTTCCACAAAGATCACCTGAAGTTGGCGGTGCTTTTCCGGTACCGTCTGCGCATTCTGGAACCCCTGGGTCTGAGCAGGTTGGGAACCCTTTGCAGAAACATGTGCGGAGGACAAACTTGTCAGTCGTCGCCCAACTCCCGCCGACCTCCAATCGGCTATGCGTCCGTATAGCGAGGTTTGCGGATGAGGCGGTGAAGGTGTCAGCGTCCAGAACGTAAAGGTCGGTAGCGCGGACTTTGGGCGACCCAGGCTGGACCGCGTCAATATCAAAATATGGTTGGCCACTTACCAGTTCTCCGTGAAGGGGAGCACTCGGCGTCAACAAATCCCATTCGATGTCGCCTGATTCCGGCGCAAGACCGTAGACAACGTCGTACGCTGGAGCACTCCCAAGTTGGACGTTTTGCGGATCAGGATTCTGCGGGTCGCATTTCGGGTCAACCGCCAGATTGCATTGATATTTTAGCTTAGCATCGCCCAACTTGGCGAGGAGCACTTTAAACTTGGAAATATTCTGGTTCTGCGCAGTTGAACATTCGGGCGACGAATTTTCGTCTTGGCAGAATTCATGAAAAAACGGGTCACGGCCAAACGCGCGAAATGTGGCCGATGTCGAAATGGCCGCCAAGTCAGCTCTCGCCAGGTGGTAATCACCATCCCAGAGGTCCTGGGGCGTACATCCGGCGCCTTCGCCCGTTGCGCATTCGGGTAGCGTCGTCTCCGTATCCGCATACGGCCAAAGCACGGCAATAGCAGAATCCGACTCAACATTTGTCAGTTCCAAATCCAAGTCGTTGGCCGACTTGACATCCAGAGTCAACGTCGCGGCGAACGCATCGAACAGCGGGTAGTCCGTTGGTGGTCGCTTCTGCTGGACATCGAAGTCGATTCGCACATGAAAACCGCTGTTGGCAGGCAGAGATTGTAGCAGCACCGCGCATTCATAAGGAATAATCAGTTCAGCATGGAGATTCGCCGTTTGTGCGGTCGTGGTTGCCAAGGCCGGTAGGCTGACAAGTTCGGACCCAAGGAGGCACGGCGAACTTCCTTTGGCCGCATCGCCATCACCCACAAGGTAAAATGACACCGAGATTTGCTCCAACAAGCTCGTGTCATTGCTTAGGCCCTCAGATTGCAAGGTGAATTCCAGCGAAATGGGATGCGCAACGTAGGCCTTGCCGCCTGCGTCGATACCGTTCGAAACTGATACGGAACCCGGAACCACGTGCACCGACTTGAGCAGCGATTGCGACGTCGCACTCGTATCGCCGGGAGAAGTGTCCGCCCCAAGAGCGTCTCCGGGCGCTGAGTCCGCAGCAGGCGCACCATCGGCCCCATTGACAGCGTCCTCGCACGAAGTCACGGCTGCCGGCGTCGAACTTGAGCAACCCGCGACGAAGTACAACGCGCTCACGAAAATCACGTGGATTCCAAATCGCATAGAGCCCCCGGGCTGCCGCAAGCAGCGGAGCAGCCGTGTTGACGGCAGCCACACTGAACCCGCGTGCGGTTAAAAAATACCTACTTGCCGGCGTCAGGCACGCAGCGCTGCGCGGGCGGGTTGCCGGGCAGGTAGCTGTGCTTTGGCGAGCGGGTGACGCAGCGAACACA
>CAIYGK010000159.1 GCA_903925725.1 uncultured beta proteobacterium
GCGTGCTCTGTCCTCAACTGGAAACCGGATGTTTGCGGGCCCGACGTCAAACACCTGCGAGTGAACGAAGGCCGCCCGGGTCATCCACGTGCACCAGCCGGCCGGAACCACTGATGAGGCTACGTTCACGCAAATGGCGCAATACCCTGGACAAAGTTTCGGGTGCGATCCCCAGCTGCGCCGCAATCGAACGCTTGCGCTGCTGCAACTGCACCGCCATCAAGCCCTCGTCGCCGGTCTGGGCATGGCGCAGGAGCCATTCGGCACAGCGCGCTTCGGCATCCTTGGCCAGACGGCTGACGGCAAATTCAGTTTGCTGACGATGAGCCATCGCCACATCATGCAGAACCGCCTGCGCAGACTCCGACATGGCGGCCAGCGAACGATGAAAATCCGCTAGTGGTACCTGGCGCAAACATATCTCTGTTTCAGAGATAGCATCGACGGCATGCGGCAGGTTCAACACGGCTGAACTCGCATCAAGCCAGCACGGACCTTCCACGACGCCCAACTGGTGCTCCATGACGGAACCTTCGATGACGCCAAGCGCGATGCGTCCCAACTCGATGTAGGTAACCCAGGTTGACCGCTCGGCGCGCGTGAGCAAACGCTCACCGCGTCCAAGAACTCGCACTTCAGCAGGGAGGTCAATAATTTCAGCGGATAGCATGAACGCGACTGTGCCGCGCTTAAGCCGCATAGACCTTGAGCAAAATCAAACAAACTTGAGTAAAGACGCCACAAAACCGGCAAACGCCCGAAATCATTGACGTGGGTAAACGTCAGCAATGGGGTACGCCTATTTTTTGCCCAGTCCCAGACGCTGTGCACCCTCGGTATAAAGGCGCACTTTTTCCTTCATGAAGCCATCCATCTGGTCCAGTCCCACGTTGACCAACTCAAAGCCATTCCTGGCCGCCAATTCCTTCATTTCCGGGTCATTGTTCAAAGTCGCCCACAAATCGGACAGACGCTTGCGCGCCTCGGGCGGGGTCGATTTCGGAACACCTATGCCGCGGTAGGCACCATCAACCCAGTCCACACCAAGTTCCTTGAAGGTTGGTACGTCGGGCAGCAAGGGATGGCGCTTTTCCATCGCAATGGCCAAGCCCCGCACCCGATTCTTGTTGTTGATGGCAAAGGGGGAATAGGTCATGGCGCCGTCAATCTGCGCCCCCAGCACAGCGCTGGCCATGTCGCCAGTGCCCTTGTAGGGGATGTAGTTTGTCTTGACCGAAAAGGCAGCGTTCATGCGCTCATGGGCGGCATGGTTGGCGGAATTCAGACCGGACCCGCCAAGATTGAGTGCTCCCGGCTTGGCCTTGGCAGCCTTGATGAAGTCAGCGAAGGTCTTGATGGCACTTGGCTCGGGCACCACCAGAATGTCGGGTGTGAAATGAAACCAGAAGACGGGAGTGACGTCCTGGGTCTTGTATTGCACTTGTCCTTCCATCGGTTGAAAAACGATATGCGGAAGATTGACGCCAACAATATTCAGGCCATCACCTGGCAACTGGTTCATCTGTCCCCACATCAAACCACCACCCGCCCCCGCCTTGTACTGGACGATGGTTTCGATCGCAGCGCACTTTTTCTTGAGCACCATCTGTTGGTGGCGTGCCGACAAATCGGACTCGCCACCCGGCGGAAACGCCTGCCAGTAGAGCAGATTTTTTTCGGGACAGTTTTGCGCCAGCGCCAGTGGCACCAGCAAGGCAAGACCCATTGCGAAAAACAGCTTTTTCATCCTTGTCTCCGATAGTTATTGGTATGGATATCAGCCGCCATGCGCCTGTCAGGCAGAAGCGGCAATTCGTTGACAAACAGCCTGGGTTACCTGCTGTGTCGTGGCGCTGCCACCGAGGTCACGCGTGTGCAACGCCGTGTCCGCAGTCACCTGCTCTATCGCCTGCATCAGCTTGCGCGCGGCATCTATTTCAAGCAGATGCTCAAGCAACATGACGCAACTCCAGAACGTCCCCACGGGATTGGCCAAACCCTTGCCCATGATGTCGAACGCCGAGCCATGGATGGGCTCGAACATGCTCGGGTAACGCCGTTCAGGGTCGATATTGCCGGTGGGCGCAATACCCAGGCTGCCCGCCAGCGCGGCCGCCAGGTCGCTCAGGATGTCGGCGTGCAGATTGGTGGCAACGAGGGTATCCAGAGTGGCCGGGCGATTGACCATGCGCGCGGTGGCCGCATCGACCAGTTCCTTGTCCCATTTCACATCCGGAAATTCTTTCGAAATCTGCAGTGCAATTTCGTCCCACATCACCATCGCGTGACGCTGGGCATTGGACTTGGTCACCACCGTCAGCAACTTGCGCGGGCGTGACTGCGCCAGGCGGAAAGCGAAGCGCATGATGCGCTCGACACCGGCGCGCGTCATCATCGAAACATCGGTGGCCGCCTCGATCGGCTGCCCTTGATGAACGCGGCCACCGACGCCAGCGTATTCGCCCTCGGAGTTCTCACGAACGATGACCCAATCGAGGTCTTGTGGCCGGCAGCGCTTCAGTGGCGCGTCAATGCCGGGCAGGATGCGCGTCGGGCGCACGTTGGCATACTGATCAAAACCCTGACAGATCTTCAGGCGCAAGCCCCACAGAGTGATGTGATCCGGAATATGCGGGTCGCCGGCCGAGCCAAACAGAATGGCGTCCTTGTGACGCAATGCGTCGAGTCCATTGGCAGGCATCATCGCGCCATGTGCGCGGTACCAGTCACCGCCCCAGCCGAAGTTCTCGAATTCGAAGCTGAAACTGCGGTTGCCTGACGCCAGTGCCGCCAACACCTCCTGGCCAGCCGGCACCACTTCCTTGCCAATACCATCCCCCGGGATACAGGCAATTTTGTAAGTTTTCATGCGCAACTACTCCCCCAGGTAGGCAGCCCGAACCTTGGGATCCTTGAGCATGACCTTGGCATCACCCGACATCGTCACCAGACCCGAATCCATGACGTAGCCGCGGTCCGCAATCGCCAGCGCACGGCTGGCGTTCTGCTCCACCAGCAGCACGGTCACGCCCTGCGCATAGACATCACGCACCACTTCAAATATCTTGTCCACCATCAGCGGCGACAAGCCCATCGATGGCTCATCAAGCAGCAGTACCTTGGGCCGGCTCATCAGGCCACGCCCCATGGCCAGCATCTGCTGCTCGCCGCCCGACAGCGTACCGGCCAACTGATCCTTCCGCTCTTTCAAGCGTGGAAAGATGGTAAAAACCTTGTCGATGTCGGCCAGCACATCCGCCTTGTCGTTGCGGATGTAGGCGCCCATCTGCAGGTTTTCGACAATCGTCATGCGGGCAAAGACGCCGCGACCTTCAGGCACCATCGCAAGGCCCTGCTTGACCAGGTCCCACGGGCCCTGGCCGCGGATGCTCTTGCCCATGTACTCTATGTCGCCATCGTTGATCGGCAGGATGCCAGTGATGGCTTTCATCGTGGTGGTCTTGCCGGCGCCATTGGAGCCGATCAGCGAAACCAGTTCGCCTTCACGCACTTCAAAGTCAACACCTTTGACAGCCTGGATACCACCATACGCAACTTTGAGACCCGTCACTTTGAGAAGAATAGTCATCGTTCTTTCCTTGCGCTAATGAGTCGTACCCAAGTACGCTTCAATCACTTTTTCATTCTTCTGGACGTCCGCTGGCGTGCCTTCGGCAATCTGCTTGCCATAGTCCAGCACGGTGACCCGGTCACATAAGCCCATCACCAGTTTCACGTCGTGTTCAATCAGCAGGATGGTCCGGTTGTCGTTGCGAATCTTGTCTATCAGTTCGCGCAGCATGACCTTTTCGGTGGCGTTCATGCCAGCAGCAGGTTCGTCCAGCGCAATCAGTTGCGGATCGGTCGCCAGGGCGCGTGCAATTTCGAGACGGCGCTGGTCACCATAACTCAGGGTGCGGGCCTTGTAGTCCGTAAACCGGCCAATGCCTACGTAGTCGAGCAATTCCTGTGCACGCGTTGCAATCGCGGCTTCCTCGGCCTTGAATCCGCTGGTGCGAAACATCGCACCGAGCAGGCCCGAATGGGTGCGGATATGGCGCCCGACCATGACGTTTTCCAGGGCCGTCATTTCCGAAAACAGACGGATGTTCTGGAAAGTGCGGGCAATTCCGGCTTTGGCAACTTCATGAACCGCTGTCGGCTGGTAGGTCTTGCCGGCGCCGTTGGGTCCGATCAGGCCATAGACCTGGCCGCGCAGGATTTTGATGCCCACATCGCTCAGGGCCTGCAGGCCGCCGAAGCGCTTGGACACACCGGCGACGTTAAGTACAGTATCTGTCATATCTATTCTTCCTCTGTTGGGGACAGAATCACTTCTGCAGTGCCTTGCCGTGATCCGGCGAAGGCCACAAACCGCGCGGCCTCGACAGCATGATGGTGATCATGGCCAGCGCGATAAGCAACTGGCGCAGGATTGCCGAATCAAGGCGGCCATCGGTCATGGCCTGCAGCGGGCCTGCCACATAGCGCAACACCTCCGGCAGGGCAGACAGCAGCACCGCACCCAGAATGACGCCGGGCAAATGGCCGATGCCGCCGAGCACCACCATGGCGACGATCATGATCGACTCCATCAGGCTGAAGGACTCGGGCGAAATGAAACCCTGGAAAGAAGCAAAC